>DAIDJC010000059.1 GCA_027451565.1 Limisphaerales bacterium
CTCCATTGCCAAGACGCAGAGGGATTTCTTCCTGAGAGAACAACTTCGGGCCATCCAGCGTGAACTGGGGGATGGCGAGGGCAATCAAGGCGAAGTCAAGGCCCTGAGGCAAAGGGTGGAAAATGCCAGCCTCCCTGCCGAGGTCCGCCAGGCTGCCGAACAGGAATTGGAACGATTGAGCCAAACACCGCCCGCCGCCGCAGAGTTCGGGGTGATGCGCAATTACCTGGATTGGATTCTCAGTCTGCCTTGGGAAAAAAGCACCGAGGACATCCTCGATTTGAAGGCTGCCGAAAAAATTCTGAATGACCAGCATTTCGGACTCGAGAAAATCAAGGATCGTCTCCTGGAGTTCATCGCCGTCATCAAACGCCGCAAGCTGATCAAGGGGCCTATTTTGTGCCTTGCCGGACCTCCCGGCGTGGGAAAGACATCCCTTGGCAAAAGCCTTGCCGATGCCCTTGGCCGTAAATTCGCCCGAATCGCCCTCGGCGGCATGAGGGATGAGGCTGAAATCCGCGGGCACCGACGCACCTACGTGGGCGCCATGCCCGGACGCATCATCCAAGTGTTGCGGCGAGTGGAAAGCCGGAACCCGGTGATTCTGCTGGATGAGCTCGACAAGGTGGGTGCTGATTTCAGGGGCGATCCAGCCTCCGCTCTGTTGGAGGTTCTTGACCCCGCTCAAAACAGCGCCTTCACCGACCATTACTTGGATTTGCCTTTTGATTTGTCCCGGGTCCTTTTTATCGCCACCGCAAACTGGCTGGATCCCATTCATCCTGCATTGCGCGACCGCCTGGAGGTCATCGAACTGCCCAGCTACACAGAGTCTGAAAAACTTCAAATCGCCCGCAGGCATCTTTTCCCACGCCAATGCGAGGAACATGGCCTGGCTCAAAACGAGGTCAAGCTGACCGATGCCGCACTCCGCACCCTTGTCCGAGACTACACGCGCGAGGCCGGGGTGCGCCAATTGGAGAGGCAGGTTGCCGCCGTGTTGCGCAAGGCGGCTCGCAAAATTGTCAGCCAAAATGGCACCTCCAAGTCCATGGTCATCTCGGGTGAGCAGTTGAAGGATTATCTGGGGCACGCGCATTACGTGTCTGAAAGTGCGGAAAAAATCACCGAGATAGGAATCGCCACCGGTTTGGCGTGGACTCCTGTGGGCGGCGATATTCTCTATATAGAAGCCACCCGAATGCGCGGGCGAGGGCAGTTGACCCTGACCGGATCCTTGGGTGAAGTGATGAAAGAAAGCGCTCAGACCGCCCTGAGCTATCTCCGCAGCCAATCCGTCAAACTCAGCATCCCCCTGGAAGATTACGGACGTCATGACTTGCATATCCACGTGCCTGCAGGCGCCACCCCCAAGGATGGTCCCAGCGCCGGTGTGGCGATAGTGGCTGCCCTTGCTTCCTTGCTCAGCCAGCGCCGGGTCCGTTCTGGACTGGCTATGACGGGCGAAATAAGCCTGCGCGGCAGGGTGTTGCGTGTGGGCGGAATCAAGGAAAAAGTCCTGGCAGCGGCGCGCCATCACATCAAGGAATTGATCCTGCCGGAGGGCAACAAACCGGATTGGCAGGAGGTCCCCAAGGAAGTCCGTGCCCGTATCAAGGTCCATTTCGTCCGCCATATTTCACAGGTTTTAACCTTGGCGCTTTCCTAAATGAACCCGGTTTCGCCACGAAATGGGTGCAGCCAATGGCTGGCACGCTCCACACTGGCGCTCCTCTTGGGAATCTCCCCCGTTTTGTCTTTTCAAAGCGGTCAGGCTGCGGATATTTCTGCCAAGCAGGCGCCATCCATGCCCATCCCCGGGGCGGATTTGGCCAGGGAAATTGCGCAGGCTGCCCCCCCCCCGGCGGTTTATCAAGGTCACCTCCTGTTTAGGTCGGCAGATGGCTCAAGGCAAAACCTGCCCCTGACTCTCGCACTGTATAATGGAGATCACTCCTGGACCGCTCTTTATCAGGCTGGATCCGCAAGTGCGGGGGAAACCCTTTGGATCAAACATCTTTCTGATGGCAGCCTGCAAATGCGCTTTGCTCCCGGGGCTGTTTTGTCCAAAAGCGATTTTAACCCCCACCAGCAGCCGGATGCGACCGGTGGCCTTGAAATTTCCACCCCTGAGCCGGTTGGAAAAACCATTGGGCCGGAGGATTGGATGAAGTCATTTGCAGGATCGGACTTTTCCCCGGCGGACCTGGGGCTGGCCTTTCTACACTGGCCCAGGCAGACCATCCTGAGACGCGAGACTCACCGGAGCCGGGGATGCACCGTTCTCGAGAGTGTGCAACTTGACGCCCCCCCCGGGGGCTACGTGCGGGTTGTCTCCTGGGTGGACGATGAAACTCACGGTATTCTGGAAGCATGGGCCTATGACCAGGACGGTCATAAAGTGAAGGAGTTTTACCCAAAAGATTTTAAAAAAGTCAATGGCCAGTGGCAGGTCCAAACCTTGATCATGGACAATATGCTTACGGGTTCAAGGTCCCGAGTGGAATGGGATTTGAAAAATTTGAAAGGTGACCCGGACGAAAACCCAACGGTGAAAGGCTTGTGAATAATCTCGAATAATTTTCTGTTCCAGGGTCTTGACTTCAAAATGCCTTCAAACCAGTCTTTTAGTGCGTTATGTCCTCACAATTCATACAAAAACTGGCTGCATGTGGCTTCGCGGTTTTTTTGTGCGTGGGTGTGTTTGCGGCAGATACCAATGCCCCGTTGAATACATCCAGTGAATGGACCAACGACCTGCGCTCAGACTTGGTGACCGCTGGTCTGCTCCAGATTCAAGAACAGTTGCACAACACCCAACTGGCCATCCAGGAAAACCAGCAGGTGGCCACCGCCCTGGCGCGGAATAATTCAGACCTCATCGCCGCCCACCTTCAGTCGCTGGAACAATCCATGGCCACCCAGCGTGCCGATGCTTTGACCGAGGCTCATCGCACCATGGAATGGACATTGGCCCTCACCGGAATCGTGGGGCTGCTTGGATTGGGCATCCTTTTCTGGATGGTCTCCCTCCAATCGCGTGCATTTGCGCAGTTAACACGGATCGCCACACAGCAAAACGTGATGGCCACCAGCCTAGGTTCAATTCCCCTGCCCCCATCGCCGTCGCGTGGCGCGGTGGAGATGGCCAACAACAATCTGCTGGATGCCGTGGGCGAGTTGAAAAAGCGCGTCAGCGACTTGGAAGGCAGCGGAACGCCATTGATCTCCAAACCCAAGGGCGGCGAACGTCTGGCATCCGTTTCCAATGGAAATGGGCACCTTCCAGGCTTGGAACCCGGCAAAATCCTCCCCAAGGCGGAACTGCTGTCTGAGGCGCAACGGCTCATGGACGTGAATAACACCGGCCTTGCGCTTGAAATGATCGAAAATTTTTTAACCAGGCACCCAAGGGATACCGACGTGCTGCTCAAAAAAGCAGATGCCCTCCAAAAAGCCGGCCGAAATGATGAAGCCCTTGATCAATACAACCAAGTAATAGCCTCTGACAACACCCTGGCATTGGCGCACCTTCAAAAAGGCGGCCTTTTGAACAGGCTGCGTCGCTACGATGAGGCCTTGAACTGTTACGAGCAGGCCTTGATGGCCCAGGAAAGGAAACGCCGCTAAAAAGCAGGCAGCCTTATCGTGTCTCGCCCGTTCGTTCGCCCAGGCGCCTCTCCAAAGAGGTTATTTTTGCCATAAAAAAGATTGTTGCTCGCCCAAGAGTCGGTTCCCATCCCAAAGGGTCGCATGCCAGGCGGCGAGATTTCCAAACTGGTCAAAATTCGTGCCGGTAAGCAGGAAACTTGTCCAATGGCTGAAATGCCCCGCAGTGACTGGGGCTTCAAAATTCCGCACGGTGGGGGACCCATCCTTCAGCACTCCACGCAACTCAAGACGCACTTTCAATTGTTCATCCGGTTCTTTTCGGGCTTTCCACTGCACATCAATGCGCATTCCACGGATTTTGGATGGGTGTTGCCGAAGGTAAAACTGGTAGGCGTCCCGGTCAAAGAGGCTGGGGCAGGTGGCGTCATTTCCCTGCCGGTCCAGAAGCAACGGCAGGCATTTGTAAACCTGTCCCGTCACAGGCTTTTGAGCCAGCGCCGACAGCAAGGTCAGGCTCAATATCCCACAAATCCAAAACGTGCGCATGCAAGACAATAAAATCGCCGTGCTGTAAACTCAACTGGAAATGCTCCCGGGGAAATCCTTCACGGCGAATGCGGCAAGGGGGATTCAAGGAATAATATTTGCAAGTTTTTTCAAATGCCCCAGCGAAGCCATGGGTCAGGGGGTTGCCGTTTTTACAAAGGATTCATGCCATGGGGTGTGATTCAAGTAGGCCTGTTGATGCTTGTAAAAAAGGTTGGTTCCCGCAAAATGCCAAAAATCAGCCATTTTAAAGGCCATGGTTTCGCACGCCAAGGCATTGGTGTAATCGCCCAATTCAGCGCAGGCCATTCCCATGACGTCAAAAATTTCAGGCCGGGTATGATGGGCAAGGTCATTGGCCAAGGCAGCCAGTTTGAGCGCCATGGCCCCATTTCGAACATGGTCATTCTCACTGGAGGCCAGAACTCTCGCTGAATAGGCCAGCACTTCATAGTTTTCCGGCGCCAGGATGCATGCCTCATGCAGTTCCGGCACGGCCTCCGGATCCCTGCCCAATGCCAGAAACGATTCCGCCGCGCCCAAGTGGGCATCCATCAATCCCGGATCAAGCCGTTCAGCTTTTTGGAATTCCTGCAATGCCGCATCCGGTTGGTCCAGCGCAGTGTATTCCACCCCGGCCGCCAGGTGCAACGGCGCTTCATCCGGTTTTTCACGAATGGCCAGCAGGTATTCAGCCAGCGCATCCGCATGCAATCCTTGCGTTCGATCCAGGGCCGCCAAGTTGGCATGAACTTGGAAAAAATTGCCGGGATCCAATTTTTCAGCCCGTTGATATAAGGCCCGCGCCTCATCGAATCGCTTTTGATTGTCCAATGCCACCCCCAAGTCCACCATGGCAATCAAATTGTTTGGATAAAATGCCAGGTCCCGCTTGAATAGGGTCTCGCCGCTTTTCCAAAACCCCATTTGAACGCGGCTGGCATTTGCACAAGCGGCCACTAACACCACGGCGATGAATGCGCCTGCCAGGCCGGGAATTTTGCAGGCCGATCGTAATTCGTCCGCCCCCAGTACCAAGACCAATAACAAACCGATGGAGGGAAAATACATGTAACGATCCGCCATGGATTGCTGCCCAACTTGCACAATGCCTGAAACAGGCAGAAGGGTGATTATAAACCAAAGTATCCCTGCTGCCATCCACGGTCGAGAACTCCTTTGTCGCCAGGCCAGCCCACATGCCAGCGAAATGAGGAGCAGTGACAAAAGCACCGTCCAGATCTGGATATGTGTGAAGGGGTAAAGGACGCAAAGGTCCGAGGGCCAAAAAATCCGCCTCACATACACAGTTATGGCCACCAGAAAGTTTTCCACCCTGAGCATGAAGGGGTATCTTCCCAAGGACGCCAATGCACCACCTGCCTGCTGTGCCAGCAGTGTCAACAATCCTGAAACTGCGGACAGGGCGAAAAAAGGCCATTTTTCGAACAGTAATGACTTCCAATCCAGCCCAAGAAATCCGGTGGAAACAGTGGTGCAGGAGGCGGGGCCGGAATGGACTTGGAATCTACCCAAGGGCCAAAAATCCAGGACCAAAAACACAACCGGCAGCGTGATCATCATGGGTTTGGAAAGCAAAGCCAGCAGGAAAAAAAGCAGGGTCAAGCCATAACTGCGGGGTTGCCCGTCTTTGCGCCATTGGAGGTAACCGAACAGGGCCAGCAGGCCAAACAAGGTGCTCAGCACATCCTTGCGCTCGGAAATCCAAGCCACGGATTCCACATGAAGCGGGTGAAAGGCGAACAGGGCGGCCACCACCAATGAAACCCCCGCCTTGCAGGTGAGCCGGATGCAAAGCAAAAATACCAGAGCCGAGTTCAGGGCATGAAACACCACGTTGACAAAATGGGCCGGCCCGGGTTGCGGCCCAAAGAGGGTGCAATCCAGTTGATGCGAAATCCATGTGAGTGGATGCCAGTTGCCGGCATGAAAAGCCGTAAAGGCCCATGTTATGTTGGCAGGGGTGATCCCATTGAAAACCGGCGGGTTCTGGGTGACGTATTCGTAGTCATCATAATTGACAAACGGATAGCCAACCACCGGCAGATAAAGGGCCACAGTTAGGATCCCAAGTATCAATGCAACCAAGCGAGGACCACGGTTGATTGACATTTTTACGTGCGATTGATTCATGCAGGAGCCAGTTTGATGGTTTCAGCCGATGATCATGGCGAATTATGCCCCGAACCCCAAAGACTTGCCGGACCCGGATTCACAACCTAATACCACCGAGATAGGCCACCTTAACCAAAGGTGATGGGTGACTGCAAGAAATACCCCTTTTGGTGATCTCGGCGCATCTGTATTCCTTGGAGCTTGTCTAAAAAATCGGTTTTTAGGCACGGTAGTGAAAAATAGTTTCATAAAATCTTTGATTTGACTGAGGATTTTCGGGACTCACTTTCGCGGCAGGGCAATTTAGGCGATGAAAATCGCCATTTATGACACCGATCTCACCGACGCCCAATGGGCTTATCCCCAAACGCTGCCCCACAAAGCTGCCAAGCGTGGTCGTCCGCCCAAAAAATGCAGCCGCATCATGGATGCCATCCTCCATCTGGCCAAGTGCGGCTGTCCGTGGCGCTATCTGCCCGCCGATTTTCCCAAATGGAAAACCGTCTATCACGTCTTTCGCCAGTGGATTGCCAGCCAGCAATAGGCGATCATCCACGAAACGCTCCGCGTCCTCGTGCGTCGCAGTCACGGCAAACGCACCCGTCCTACCGCCGCCATTCTGGACAGCCAAAGCGTCAAGTCCACCGGTCATGGCGGCTCGGTCGGTTATGACGCCGCCAAGCAGATCAAAGGCTGCAAACGCCATCTGCTCATGGACACCCTGGGCGTGATCCTCGGCGTGGCCATCACCACGGCCGACGTCACCGAACGGGCCGGTGCCCAAAAACTCTTGGAGCAGGTGCTAGGCTGGTTTACCTGGCTGCGCGTCCTGTGCGTGGATGGCGGCTACGCCGGTGCAGCCTTTGCCCAGTGGGTCAAAGAGCTGCGTCCCAAACTGGCGGTCGAAGTCGTCAAACGCTCCGATACAAACACAGGATTCGATGTGTTGCCGCGCCGATGGATCGTGGAACGCACCTTCGGATGGCTCGTGGAGCAAACCCATCAAAAATTGGTTAAACAGAATATTCTTCCCATGCCTTGACCTGCCTGCACGCATACCCCCCGGCACACGCCGGGTTGATTTTAAAACCAAGCCAGAACGGGACCCTTTGTGATGGTTGAGTTTCCAAATGAACCCTGCAAATCGCAAAATTGGCTTCAAACCCGGGTTTTGAAGCTATTGCGCTCTACTGAACTTTGAGAAGGTAAAACCGGCTTGGGTCATGAGCCATGAAAGAGTTGCTCAGAGTAAGACTGAAACCTCCGCTTGCTTCCAAAACATTGGTGAATAATGGCACCCACGCGCTTAAGGGTGTGCTCAAATTGGTGGATGTCAAAACGAAATAAGTGCCCCCGATGAAGCCATTGGTGCCATTCAGTATGACATTGGAACCAGACAATTGTATGCCGTCAAGTCCTGGCGGAGGCCGGGTGGATGGACCGGGAAACCAACGCACCTTTTTAGCCGTTGCAGGCAGTCCCGCAGACACGAGCGAGGCGTTTCCACCATCCAAAGGAATGCGCCAGATCGCCGGGGCGCCAGGGCCGGCATCCGATAAAAAAATGGAGGCATCGGGAACGTCCAAAGCCAATGCAGTGCAACGTTGAACGTTGGATGAGGCGGTGAAAAGTGTGACCAGGTTCGTTCCGCTGTAACTGACTCTCTTGACACAGTTTTCGTCCTGCAGGGTTGAGGTGCAACTGAAATAAACCCGCTGCTGCACCGGATCCACATCCACGTCACTTGGAAATGAGCTTGGCGTGCTCACGGCCAATTGGGTCAACCCTGTCCCTGCCAGGCTCATGCTCCAGATTGTTTGCGCGCCGGCATCGGCCAGGAAAATCCTCGATGCGCTTGGATCAACCGCGATGGCTGTGCAGCGGGATGCGCCATTCCCGGAGGGTCCACCTGCCACGAATATCGTGGAGTCCCCTGTCCCGGCGTAATTCACGCAATGCACGGTGTTATTGTTTTGGATGGTTGAACTGGTGGCATAATAAATTTTTCTGTTAAGAACATCCAGGGCGATGTCTGTGGGAAACCCTGGCAGCCCCGCTTCAACCTGCGCCAGACCAGTTCCGTCCAAGTTCACGCTCCAGAGCGTGTTTGCCAGGTCATCCACAAAAAACAGCTTGCCGTTCAAGCCATCCACGGCCATGGCAGTGCAACGACTGACCCCATTGAGAATGGGTCCGCTGGCGCTCAGGAGAATGGCCTGATTGGCTCCGTTGGTGGCAATGCTATCCAATGTGTTCAAAGCCAGTCCAGCGCTGCTGCAGTTGTAGTAAATGGGTTGCTGAGCAAAAGTCCAACCGCCGACAAACAGAAAAACCGGGAGGCACAATGCCCATGCCCGCCGTAAAAGCCGGGATTTCAAAGCCATGGAGGCTTGTTTCCAAGAACCATGTGGTGCCGGTGTAATATTCCCGTTAAAAATCCTGCTCTCCACGGGATTAAATAAAAAAGAATGCCGGACTGAATGCCGGCGGGCACTGGCAGATTCCCATGTTTTCAAACAGGCTCTGGAGATGAAGTGGCGCATCGAGTTGGGATGGTTCATCGGAAGGCTCCTTCCCGATGAAAACGAAAATCCAGAGTTAGGCCTGGCTCGGAAAAATTCCGGTCAAGGCAATGATGAAATTGACACACAAAATAGGTTGAATATTGGAATGCGGCTGGCTCCCCCCGGCAGGGGACAGCATTTGCGGGTTCATTAAAGCCGAAGGGGACGTGGCATAATTCATGGAAGTTCCCGTTGATTCGATTGCGGGAAAACCATTGATCGGGCTGGCTTGTGTGCCGCCACTGCCCAGTGCCGCCACTGAATGCGTGTGCGCAGGCATCTGTAATGAAGTCAGGGCGATGTTTTCATTGCCAGCCTGTTCGCCCAGCAAATAGTTTGACAGCCCTGGACCCTGGCCTGAACTCAGCGGCACACGGCCCCGGAAATCGGGCAAGGCAAACGTGGTCGTGCCATTTCCACCATAGGTTGTGCCTAGGATGGAATATAGTGCTGCGTTGGTTTGAATGGCCATGAATTGGCCCTGACACAAAGCCCAACCAGCAGGGGCAAAATTGCCTGCAAACATTCTGATTTCACCAATGTAGGGATTAGCCATGCCGTTCCTTTCTATTTTGATTGTTTGTTTGAATCATTCACCCACATTTGCCAACAGGTGGCCGGTTGAAAACGGATTCGTAATGAACACTTAAAACTTCCCGTGCTCCAACCTCGCCAATGTACATCTCGAACCTGCCTAATTCAGCGTGCTCAAACTGGTGGATGGCCGATGCCAACACCGACTCCGGCGGCCCGCTAAAAATGAGGGAGAATTTTTCGTTTTGGGCATCTTCAGGCGGCCTTTGGGCATCCGCCCAGGGAAATGGCCGCGCCAAGGGAGCTTTTAGCAATTTCAATTTTACCTGCCGCCCCGACCCGGCTTGCACTCGAAATGTGGTTCCAACCTGCGCTGCCAATTCTTTATAACTGATTTCTGACATTGTCTTGGAACTTTTCCCAGGCCAAGCAAGCCAATCCACAGGGACAACCGCGGCAGAGGCCACAACGGCAACGCAATCAGAAATAAATTTTCGGCGCGATCCCATGATGCTGGTTTCTCCCGACATTCCTATTAATTAGGATGGACAAGCTCAAGCATTCATTAGCCAATGTCAATCTGTTATACAACCTTGGTAAGTGGGATGAGAAGGCCCCATGCAATACTGCTCGGGTCCCTGCCCACTTCGCACTTTTAATGGTCTCCTGAATTTCGCTTGTCAGTTCGCTGCTTTTGACTTAGAAGCTCATTCAAGCCCGTTCCAGGCAATCATGCCGGATTGAGACAGGCAAATCATTTTGAATAAAATCACCAAACGCCCTGAAACGCCGCAGGATGAGGCGTTTCTATTTGAACTCTATGCCACCACCCGGCAGGAGGAATTGGAAGCGTGGGGCTGGCCCATGGACATGCGAAAGAGCTTTCTTGAAATTCAGTTCCGCGCAAGCCGGGGTTATGACAGCGCCTTTCCCGGGGCGGATTTTCAAATCATCCTGGTTGATGGCGCCAATGCGGGGAGGATGGTCATTGACCGGACGCAGAAGGATTTACTGGTGGTGGATCTCGCCTTACTACCACAATATCGAAACGCTGGGATTGGCACGGCACTGGTGCAGGAAGTTTGCAGCGAGGCCGCCACAATCCAAAAACCTGTTCGCTTGCAGGTATCCAAGGGCAATCGCGCCCGGAGATGGTATGAACGACTCGGTTTTATCCCCACTTTCGAAACAGAAATCCATGTCCACATGGAATGGAGGGCGCCTGTTCCAACCATGCCAATGCCTTCGGGCCGGATTCCATGATGCCGCCTAACAATGAATCTTCTTAAATCCAGGCAATCTACCCAACCAAAACGACCCAACAGGCGAGGTTGTCAACACCGACACCGATGACAAGCGCCGCAAAACCACACACACTTTGGGCGCAAATTCTGATTTAAATTGGGCAAAATCGGCTAAGCCAAGGAGGGAGGTGGCATGGTAGGATCTGATCAAACCACCACCAGCGATGAAAATTACAGTCACTCGCGAAACCCACCCCGGCGAAACCCGCGTGTCGCTCACGCCCGAAGCGGTGGCCCGGTTCGTCAAATTAGGCGCTGAAGTGGAGGTGGAATCCGGCATAGGCATTACAGCAGGATTTCCGGAGGAGGCCTACGTCAAGGCAGGCGCGATCATTTCATCGGACCGGAATCAATTGCTCAGAACCGGGGACTTGACGCTCGGTTTGCGCAAGCCCACGCCCGGTGAAATTGACCTGCTCAAGAAGGGATCCGTGCATATCAGCCTGCTGGACCCTTTCAATGAAACGGCTTTGATTCAAAGTTTGGCTGAAAGAGGCGTCAGCGCGATCAGTCTTGAGCTTATTCCGCGCATCACCCGCGCGCAGAAAATGGATGAACTTTCATCACAAGCCAACCTGGCTGGTTATGAGGCTGTCATTCTTGCCGCGCGATATTGCAATAAAATCTTTCCCATGATGACCACTGCGGCCGGAACTTTGTTGCCGGCAAAAGTGTTTGTGGTTGGTGTGGGTGTGGCTGGTCTGCAGGCCATTGCCACGGCCAAACGCCTCGGCGCGCGTGTCACGGCCTATGACATGCGACCCGTGGTGCAGGAACAGGTCAAATCCCTCGGAGCACAATTCCTTCAGATTCAACTGGGTGAAACCGGCCAGACCAAGGATGGGTACGCCAGGGCCTTGACCGAAGACCAAATCCAAATTCAACGCGAGGCCATGACCAAAACGTGCGCGGAATCCGATGTGGTCATTTGCGCGGCCCAGGTATTTGGCCGGAAGGCCCCCATCCTGGTGACCTCACCCATGCTGGACGCCATGAAACCAGGCAGCGTGGTGGTGGATTTGGCGGTTGAAACAGGTGGAAACGTGGAAGGCGTGGTCTTCAACCAGGTCATCAACAGAAAGGGTGTGACGATCGTGGGCTTGGAAAACCTGGCTGGACGGGTGCCCGTTCATGCCAGCCAGATGTTCGCCGCCAACCTGGTGGCTCTCATCGAGGAATTCTGGGATAAAAATACCAGGACCTTTGTGCTCAAGTTGGACGATGAAATCATCAAAGGCTGCCTCGTCACGCATGACGGTAAAATCGTGAACGAGAAACTCAAAGGCCAGTCGGCCTGAACCCAAACCCATCATGGATACCAATATCTTGTTCATTTTCATACTCGCGGTCTTTGTGGGAGTGGAGGTGATTTCCAAGGTCCCCTCCATGCTCCACACGCCGCTTATGTCCGGCACAAACGCCATCCATGGAATTATTCTTTTCGGCGGCATTCTGGCTCTGGCAGACGCTTCCACACCGCTGGCTCAGGCGCTTGGGTTCGCGGCAGTCATCTTTGGATCCGCCAACGTTTTTGGCGGCTTTTTAGTCACCGACCGCATGTTGCAAATGTTCAAGAAAAAGAAATAATCATGAACACTGCCAACTCCCTCCTGATCATCGGTGCAGCGGTATTGTTTATCTTGGGAATCCGACTGCTCAGTTCGCCCAAAACAGCCCGATACGGCAACTTGGTGGCTGCGGCAGGGATGTTAGTGGCCTTGGTTTCCCTGCATGGGCCGGATGGCCATTTTATCTGGACCCGGGGTTGGGATTTAAATTATGCCCTGATCATCATCGGCATTCTTATTGGTTTGGCCGCCGGGGCGGCGGGCGCTTACTCCGTCAAAATGACATCCATGCCTCAGATGGTGGCGCTATTCAATGGATTGGGCGGTGGGGCGGCAGCGCTCGTTGCTGGCCTCGAGTTTGTCAAAGGACTGCACATGCCATTGGCTCCGCCATGGTTCATTGCCTCCTTCATGTTGTTCGCCACACTTATTGGATCCCTCTCATTTTCTGGCAGCATCATCGCCTACCTTAAACTCGAGGGAAAATTGGAAAAACCCCTCACTTTTCCGGGCCAGAACCTGGTCAACAGCCTGATCCTGATCCTGGGCTTATGCGGATGGCTGGCCGGGCGGGACACCAGTCAATCTGCTGCTGGTGGGTTTAACCTGATGTTTATTTTGGCCCTCCTGTTTGGTGTGGCCATGGTCATGCCGATTGGTGGCGCGGATATGCCCGTGGTGATCTCCCTGTTGAATTCCTTCACCGGCCTGGCTGTGGCAGCGGATGGTTTTGCCATCCACAATCTGGCCATGGTGGTGGCCGGCACGCTGGTTGGATCCTCCGGCACCCTCCTGACCCTTCTGATGTGCAGGGCCATGAACCGGCCTGTTTCCAATGTGCTATTTGGGGCCTTTGGCTCTGGAAATACCGGCACCAGCTCCGGGACGGGAACAGCCCATCAGGCGGTCAAACCCATTCAGGCGGATGAAGCCGCCGTCCTGCTCAGTTATGCCCGCCAGGTGGTGATTGTTCCCGGTTACGGAATGGCCGTGGCCCAGGCACAACATTCGGTCCGTGAGCTTTCCCAGGAACTCGCGCAACGTGGAGTGGATGTGCGTTTTGCGATTCACCCGGTGGCCGGGCGCATGCCGGGCCACATGAATGTCCTCCTGGCTGAAGCGGATGTCTCCTACGAGCTTCTAAGCGAGATGGAAGCAGTGAATCCCGGAATGGAACACGTGGAC
>DAIDJC010000060.1 GCA_027451565.1 Limisphaerales bacterium
ATGGATCTCACAGCCATTCGACAGGAAATCACCCAGGAGAAAGGGCAACCCCGCGCCGTGTTCATGGATGGGAAAATGTTCATATTGGGAGCCGCCATGGAATCGGAGAGCCAGATTAAGACGCCTCCCGTCATCAAACCGCATTCGGTTGTTTCGTCCTTTGGAAAAACAAGCCCCATGCATTTGAAATATGCCCGGGAGTTGAGGGAAGCCATACCGGAAACCATCCGGATCGCAGCCCGGGAACCGCTCGGGGCGGCCGCCCTGCTCTTTGCCCTGTTGCTGGAAACGGATGAAACCCTGCGGGCCTCGCAATTGGAGGTCATCAAAAGCCGGTTTTCCGAGGAAATGGCGAAGCGCGCCGAAGACATGCAGCCCGGTGTGGCTGAGGTGGCATTGAAAGCCCGTTTGCCCCTGGTGAATGTGTGCCTGGGTGCCCTCAAACAATTATCACCCGCAGATTACCGGAAATTTCAGTCCACCCTCGATCCTCTTTTGCCCAAGGAAGGAGCTTCCGGGCTTTTTGCATGGGTCCTGCAAACCATTGTGACGCGCCATTTGAGCGTGGCTTTCGGAAGCGAGCCGCACGCGGTCATCCAATTTTACAGCCTGAAGCCGCTCCTGCCAGATTGTGCCCTGGTGCTTTCCATGCTGGCAAGGGCCGGGGCGCAGGAAGAACCGAAAATCCAGGAGGCTTTTGACGCGGGGATTCCCTATCTCCAAGCCCCGCCGCAGGCGCCCTTGGAATTGGCCCCGGCAAACCAATGCAGCGTGACGGCATTGCGGGCGTCCCTGAATCGCCTGGCACAAAGCGCCCCCTTGGTCAAAAAGCATGTGCTCCAAGCCTGCGCCCACGTGGTGGGGGCCGATGGCATCATCCAGGAAACCGAGGCTGAGCTTTTGCGCGGAGTGGCAGACACCCTGGACTGCCCCCTTCCTCCATGGCAAACCGTTGCCGCCAGCGGTTTAACGCAGGACAGCGCCTAAATCCCGTTTCAAACCTTCCACAGCCTTTTCCTGGGCTGCGTTCACCTCGGCATCAGTAAGAGTCCTGTCCAAAGCACGGTAGGTAAAGGCGTAGGCCATGCTCTTGTGACCATCTGGCACTCCTTTGCCGCGAAAAACGTCAAACAAATCCAACGCCTCGAGGTTGGCCAGTTTCATCTTCCTGATGCAACCACACACCATTTCGTGCGTGATGGTTTCGGGCACTAAAAAAGCGGCATCCCGGCGGCTGGATGGAAACGCGGGCATGGGCTTGAAGTTTTTACCGGACTGTCTCCTGGCCAGCAAGGCGTCCAGGTCCAATTCCGCGAGGCAAACCACCTCCCGAAGCCCATATTTTCTGGCCTCAATGGGATGCATCTGGCCCATTTCGCCCAGTGGCACTTTGCCACCCAGGGTGATCAGGGCGGCTTCCAGATAAAGGCTGGTGGGGGCAGGGTTTGACGCAAAGACAACCCCGCGCAAACCAAAGCCATCCAGAAAATCCTCAACCAGCCCTTTCATGTCATAGACATCCACCATGGCATCGCGTTCCGCGCCGGACCAAAACGGGGGGCGCCTCAAACCGGTGATGGCCATGGCAACGCGGCGTGACTCCCGGACACCATCCTTGGTGCGATGAAAAACACGGCCCGTTTCAAACAAGGCCACCTGCCCATTTTTTCGGCTGATATTGTGGCGCAAGGCATGGATCAAGCCCGGCAACAAGCTGGGCCTTAAAACATCCATGTCCGAACTCAAGGGATTGGCCAGTGAAACAAGCTGGTCCGGGTTTGTTTGCCGGGCCTCGCTGCATGCAATCAATGTCTGCCCTTGGGCCTCATTCAGTCCCAGGCTGGAAAGAATCCTTCGGGCCTCAGAAATGTGGTCGTAAACAGAATCAAATTCATTGAATCCAATCGCCCCGCGCGGCGGTGTGCTGGGAAGCCGTTCCACGCCGTGAAGACGCCCGACTTCCTCAATCAAATCCACCTCGCGCTTGAGATCCACGCGCCAGCTTGGAACACGGTAAACCCCCAGCCCTGGATCCTGGCGAACCAAAACCAGTCCAAGCCGGGTCAGATGCTTCTGCTGTTCGGCATGGGAAATGGCCACGCCCAGCAGGGAATCGGCATGGGCATACCTGAATTCAATCTCTGCGGCTGGCTTGGTTGCGGTTTGAACCTCCACCACCCCTTCCATCAACGCGCCTCCTGCCGTCTCGATGATGAGCCCCGCAGCCCGACGGCTGGCATAATCGCCAATTCCAGGGTCCACCCCGCGCTCAAACCGATAACTGGATTCACTCCTCAGGGCCAGGCGCTTGCTGGTGCGACGCACGGTCACGGGATCAAACCAGGCGCTTTCCAGGAGCACATCCACGGTCTGGGCGTTGATTTCTGTTCCCGCACCGCCCATGATGCCGGCCAGGGCAAGGGCTATTTGGCCGTCTGCAATCACCAGCATTTCCGAAGTCAACACCCTCTCGATCCCGTCCAGGCACGCGAGCTTTTCATCCGGCGCTGCGAATCGCACCGTGATCTCACTGCGGCCATCCTGGCCCTTGGCGATAAGCCGCGCATCAAACGCGTGCAGCGGCTGCCCCGTTTCCAGCATCACAAAATTGGTCACATCCACCACGTTGCAAATGCTGCGTATCCCGGATTTTTCAAGGCGGCTCCGCAGCCAATCCGGGCTGGGGCCAATTTTGACCCCGCAAATCATTCGCGCCGAATAGCGCGAACAGACCGCATGGTTCTCAATACGCACCGACAGTCTGTCCCCAAGGGCTGGGCCACCCTGGGAAATGGGATTGCCGGGATCAGGCAGATTCAAGGCGCGGCCTTCCACCGCAGCCAGCTCGCGAGCAATACCCATGACACTGTTCAAATCCGGACGATTGGGCGTCACCTCCAGGTCAAAAACCACATCGCTGCCGGTCTGGCCCAGGTATTCCGCAAAGGACTGGCCCACCACCGCATCCGGACGAAGTATGAGCAAACCGTCCACCTTGTCAGGCAATCCTAATTCCTGCGGAGAGCAAAGCATGCCATGGGATTCCACGCCCCGTATTTTTCCCACCTTGATGGTGAACGGTTGGGTCTCGCCAGCCTTCAAAGGCAGCGAGGCGCCGGGCAATATAAGCGGCACCTTGTCACCCGCTTGAAAATTTGTGGCCCCGCACACAATCTGACGCTCTCCTGAGCCGTCATGAACCCTGCACAAGGATAATTTATCCGCGTTGGGATGTTTTTCGCGGGAAATGACTTGAGCCACCAAAATGCCATCAAATGCCCCGCTTATGGCCTGCACCCCCTCCACCTCCAAACCCAGCATGGTGAGCTGGTGAGTGAGTTCCTCAACGGTCCACTTAAAATCCAGATATTGCCTGAGCCAATGCAAGGAGACTTTCATTATGAAAAACCAGTTTAACGGAAAACCACCAAAATGGAAACCGTGTTTTGAATGTTCTTCAATCGCCAAGCGCGCCATTTTGGGGTTGGACGTGGAGGGGATGCAGGCCATGGAGCCATGCATTGGGCATCGCCAAAAGGCGGCATCTCCAGAAGAGGCCAAGGAAACATGCCTCGACAACCAAATGAGACAAACTTACCTGATGGTCGTATTGCCGGTAAACCCAGTAATGGATGCGGCAATTTTTTGCGGGCAATCACCGGCCGGGTTGGGAAAAAATGGCGGTTAAGGATGGGAACTTTTCAAGTTGCTCGCAGACAGGTTCCAAACGTTACGAGGACGCCATGGCACGTCCTGCTATGTAGCCCGTGGTCCATGCTGCTTGAAAATTAAAGCCGCCTGTGATGCCGTCAATGTCCAAAAGCTCACCGGCAAAAAAGAGCCCCGGACTCACCCTGCTTTCCATGGTTTGAAGGTTCACCTCGCCCAGTTTAATTCCTCCGCAGGTCACAAATTCATCCTTGTTAAGACTTTTGCCAGCGACTGGGAATTCGGATCGTGTCAATTGCAAACCCAGGGCATGGATTTGATTTCGGGTGATTCCAGACCAGCGGGCATCCCGGTTCAGACCCGCCGCCATCACCAGGTTTTCCCAGAGGCGCAAAGGGACCGGTGCAATGGGTATCTGCGACACCAATTTATTGCCAGCAGATTGGCGGCGGTTTTGAATCTCCCCCACAATGTCATCGAGCAGCTTCCCCGGCATCCAATTCACCCTTACGGTAAAACGATAATTTGCGGCATGCAGGTCACGGGCCCCCCATGCGGACATCTTGAGCACCACCGGCCCGCTCAATCCCCAATGGGTGATCAGGATGGGACCGCGCTGACGCAAACCCAAATCTCCGGCAACCACCTCGACATCTTCCAATGAAATGCCGGATAGCGACCGCAACCATCCCGACTCAATTATGAAGGTAAAAAGCGATGGCACGGGTGGAATCAGGGCATGGCCCAGCTTTGCGGCCAGCAGCCCCTGGCTGGCGGAACGGCAACCTCCGGTGGCCAGCAACACCCGGTTGGCTACCAAAGACACCGTCTCACCTTTGATGCCAGAAATTCCAAGCCGGAAGCCACCACCATGCACCACATCCAAACTGGCAACCTCCGTGTTCGCAAACAATTCCACGCCTGCATCCCGGGCGCTGCCAAGCAGACATGCCACAATCGTTTCTGATGTGTTCGATTCGGGAAACATGCGGCCATCTCGTTCGGTTTTAAGCCGCACCCCGCGCCGGCCAAACCATTCGACTGTGTCCGTCATGCTGAATTGATGAAAGGGGCCTAGCACGGCCCGGCTTCCCCTGGGATAATTGCCGGCCATGGCCCGGATATCCGGGCAGGCATGAGTTACATTGCACCGTCCGCCGCCTGAAATACGGACTTTTTCAAGGAACCGACCGGATTTTTCAAGCAAGCGGACCTTCGCGCCCATTTCGGCAGCGGTAATGGCCGCAAAAAAGCCTGCCGCGCCTCCGCCGACCACGATGATTTGGCTCGTACTCACGCATCCAGCATTGCAAATTGACGACCATGGCCGAAGACATTTCCACCAACCCAACCCCGCCTGCCGGCGGTCATCGTCGCCGGATCAGGTACCGGGGTAAACATCCCCGGCGTTTCGAGGAAAAATACAAAGAACAAAACCCGGACCAATACCCCGAAACGGTGGCCAAGGTATTGAGTTCCGGGAAAACGCCAGCGGGATCGCATCGTTCGATCCTGGTTGCTGAGATTTTGGAAGCATTAAAACCGGCTCCCGGAATGGTGGCTGTGGATTGCACCGTGGGGCATGGCGGGCACACTGTTCAATTACTGGAAAAAGTCATGCCAAGTGGACGTGTCGTGGGGTTGGATGCGGACCCTTTGGAATTGCCCAAGACCGAGGTTCGTTTGCGAAAAATGGGCTTTGGCCCGGATGTTCTCAGCCTGCACCGCTGTCATTTTGCCGGGCTGCAACGCATCCTGGCCAGTCATGACATTGCTGGGGCGGACGTGCTTTTGGCGGACTTGGGAGTATCATCCATGCAATTGGACGACCCAGCCCGGGGGTTTTCCATGAAACAGGCCGGGCCGCTGGATATGCGCATGAACCCCAACCATGGCCAGCCGGTTTCATCGCTCCTGGCATCCATTCAACCCAATGCCTTGTCGGCGCTTTTGGCGGAAAATGCCGATGAACCTTCAGCCCAGCTATTGGGCCAGGCTCTGGCCGGTGGACATTTTAAATCCACCATCGAATTGGTTGCCGCCATTAAACGGGCCTGCCCCAACCTCCCGGCTGAGGCCATGCAACAAACCATCCGACGCGTTTTCCAAGCGCTTCGCATTGCAGTGAATGACGAACTATCTGCATTGGATTCCCTGCTTCGCATTCTGCCGGAGTGTCTCAACCCGGGCGGACGCGCCGCCATTCTGACCTTTCATTCAGGAGAAGACCGCAGGGTGAAAAGGTCCTTCGAGGATGGCCTGCGCAAGGGTTTCTATTCTGCCATATCGGAGGTCATCCGCCCTAGCCCGGAAGAACGCCGGTCCAACTTGCGATCCGCACCAGCCAAACTGCGTTGGGCCCAGCGTTCCGGCCAAACCCATTCATGACCGGCAGGCTGGAATAATCCGTTGCACCTTAAAAACGAAACCAGCGCATGAAAAAAGGCGCAAAGGAAACGAAACCTTTGCGCCTGTAAAAAACCGGGGAACTTTCCGGTGGAAGGTATCCATCAGGATACCGCCACTCAGGTCAGATTAATTTTATCGCCATCCTTAAGGGTGACAATGGCCTTTTTCCAATTGGAAGCCCTGCCGGCCTGGGCCGTGCGTTGGCGGCGGGCCTTGCCACGGACATTCATGGTATTCACCTTGATGACCTTGACTTTGAACAATTCCTGGACGGCATCGCGGATCTGGGTTTTATTGGCCAAACGGTCTGCCACCACGGTGTATTGATTGAGCTTTTCGCTCTGGCGGGTGCCCTTTTCCGTGAGCCGAACGGTCTTGATGATCTCAAAAGTATTCATGTGAATTATTCCTGGGTAAGGCGGTCAGATACTTTTTCAAATGCCTTGCGTGTGAAAATGAGCTTGTCAGGACGCAACACATCGTAGGTGTTCAGCGAATCGCTGGTGGCCAGGGCCACATTCTCCACGTTGCGCGAAGCGAGGGAGAGGTTGCGATCGATTTCCGATGAAACCAACAAAGCGGTGCCAGTCAATTCCAGCGCGGAGATGAGGTCAACAATCTGCCTGGTTTTGGGCGTAGCCAGCCTCAAATCCTCCAGAACCACCACATCGCCTGCCTTCAATCTCTCGCTCAAGGCTTTGCGCAGTGCAAGGGAGCGTGTTTTTTTGGAGACTTTCTTGCTAAAATCCCTTGGCTTAGGGCCAAAAACCACACCGCCGCCCGCCCAGAGGGGTGAGCGAACTGAACCGGCACGGGCGCGGCCTGTGCCTTTTTGACGCCAAGGCTTTTTGTTGGACCCGGCCACTTCACCTGCGGTCTTGGTGCAGGCTGTTCCACTCCGCTGAGCGGCGCGAAAGGCCACCACGGTGTCATGCACCGCCTGGGTGCCCTTGCCTGTTTCAATCAGATCAAACTTGACCTCAAGTTCACCCTGGCTCTTCCCATCAATCGTTTTGATTGCAATCTTCATGGCTGAACAATTTGATTATTTCTTGGCTGCGGGCGCCGCTTTTTTATCAGCAGCAGCGGCTTTTTTCTTGCCGGCTGCAGCCACTGGCGGTTTCCATCCCTTTGGACGTTTTTTGGATTCGCGGATCACCACGTAATCCCCCTCGGACCCCGGTATGGCTCCCTTGATCAGGAGCAGGTTGTCCGCCTCGCGGACCTGAATGATTTCAAGGTTCTGGGTGGTCCGTGTGACCTGTCCCATGTGGCCGGGCATGCGCATTCCCCGCATGACTGTGCCTGGGAACAAACGCTGGCCGATGGCGCCAGACCGGCGGTGCCAGCCTTTGGCACCGTGGGTGGAATCGCCGCCGGCAAACCGGTGACGCTTCACCACGCCTTCAAAACCGCGACCCTTGGTGGTGCCAATGGCATCCACAAAATCGCCCGGGGCAAAAAGTGTTGGCCCCACCACATCGCCTGGCTTGACTTCTTTTGAGAAATCACGGAATTCCTTGATCCGCTTCACAGCCACGCCATTTTGCTTTTTAATGTGACCTGTCAAGGCCTTGGTCAGGCGCTGTTCCTTTTGATCATCAAATCCCAGTTGAACGGCATTGTACCCGTCTGCACCAGCCTGGGTCTTGACCTGCAACACGCGGTTTGGACCCGCCAGCACAACCGTGACCGGCACCGCCACCCCGTTCGCATCATAGACGCGGGTGTGGCCCAGTTTTTTTCCAAGTAATCCTAGTGGCATGGCTTTATCCTCAAATTTTAATGGT
The DNA here is from genome assembly GCA_027451565.1 of Limisphaerales bacterium. Taxonomy (GTDB): domain Bacteria; phylum Verrucomicrobiota; class Verrucomicrobiia; order Limisphaerales; family UBA11358; genus UBA11358. The sequence continues at coordinate 7,869 of DAIDJC010000060.1, forward strand.
GATGTCCACACCGGCGGGCAAATTGAGCTTCTTCAATTCGTCCACCGTCTTGGCGGTCGGATCCAGTATGTCAATCAACCGCTTGTGGGTGCGTTGTTCAAATGTTTCCTGGGACTTTTTGTCCGAGTGCGGGGAGCGTTGCACTGTGAACTTTTCAATCCGGGTGGGAAGAGGGATGGGTCCCGCCACACGGGCGCCGGTGCGCTTGACCGTGTCGGCAATGTCCCGGGCGGATTGGTCAATGACTCGAAAGTCATAGGCCTTCAATCGAATTCTTATGCGTTGTGCCATACAAAGAGCAATTGTCTGTTAATGGTTAATTCCAACCCGCTTCGAATCAAACCAAAGCGGACGTGGACTATAACAAGTGGAAATTATTCTGCAATGGTTATTTTTATTTATTTTGGCTCAAAAAATATGGTTCTCCCCGGCCGGCTGAAACGCATCGGAAATCCTGCCAAGGAAGACTGTGCTCCATCTGTAGTGATATTGTGCATCCAATAATCCAGCCGCGAAAAGACCAGCCACCCCACAGCAGGATTTTGCCTCGCAAATCCCAATAGACCCCAATCATTGAATGGGTTGTGTTGTTCGAAGGTTTTTGTTTTGCAAGCCCACAGCGCGGGTTCGGCCTTATTTTGCCCACGGGAAAGACGTCCTTCCAGATATTCGATGCAACTGAACAAAATGTTTGGGTATTTGGGCCATTCTGGACTAGGTTTGGGGTTGTAATGAAAATGAGAATCCGCAAAAGGCTGGTGGGGTTGGTTCTGGTTTTTGGCCTGATGGGCGTGTTTATTGGAATTCTTGCCTGGGTGGCCCAAACCAAGCTGGAATCCCTGCGAACCAATCTGAAAAAGTCTGATTTGGAAAGCGCCTCCATTTTGGACCCTCTGGAAACCTCGCTGGTGGCACTGAACAGTGACATGATCAAATTTGGCCTCACCCATGACCAGGCCCTTTGGGAACGGGCATGGCACCAGGCGGTGAAGCTCCAAGGCTGGATAGGACAGCAGAAATCGGCGCTTCACACCGCATCAGAAGCCGCCTTACTGAAGCGCATCCAGACTGCCGATGAAACTTTTCTGAGATCCTTGCAAGATTTTTACGTGAAGGTCAAATTCCAGCATAATCGCGGGACCAGCCTGGCTGACTACACTCCGTTGCGTGACCAATCACTGCAGCTTTTTGATCTGGGCCATGACCTGGCGCGGGCACATTCCGAGGCTCATAATGTTTATATCAAAGATGCCAACCAATCCTTGGAGGATTTGCAACGGCTGGTGTTGCTCACGGATCTGCTGCTTTTCGCGGCGGGTCTGGCTCTGGCCTTGGGCATTTACCGCCATCTCATTTCGCCCCTTGAACAGAAACTGGTGGAAAGCCAGTTTCAGACTGAGCGCCATGAGCGGCTGGCCTCGATCGGCTTGCTGGCATCCGGCACCGCCGTGGACCTCCGAAACCTTCTCACCACCGTTAAAATTGGCGTTCACTTCCAAGCCACACGGTGGCCCGAGCACTCCCCCGAACGCGCCGAGGCGGAGGTGGTGGAGAACGAGGTTCGGAAGCTGGATCGTTTGGTGGACGATTTCCTGACGCTCACCCAAATGGTCACGCCCCAGGTGGAGGTGGTGGCGTTGGATGAATTGCTCAAGGAATTGAGGCAGCGGTTTGTTCCAAAACTGGCCACCATGGACATCCATGTGGTGGCCGATGCGCCTGAACCTTTGCTGGTGCGGGCAGAACCCATCCAGTTGAAGCAGGCACTGGTAAACCTGATTCAAATTGCGGCAGACCAGATCAAGGCCAATGGCTGCATCACCCTCAAAGCCCGAAGGGACCCCGGCAACCCGGATTCTCATGAGCCGCCCAAAGCCATCCTCGAAGTGATCCATTCAATCAAGGAAATCAAAACCGGGGATGAAAGCAGCCGAGCCAACGCTGAGACCGCAGTGTCCCGCAACCTTCAAACCGAAGGTTTGAGTCTGGCCATAACTGCAAAAATTCTGGACCGTCACGGAGGCAGGCTCCTTTACCCGGACCGGGCAGGACTGGAATCAAAATTCAGCATCATTTTGCCTCTGGCTCATCATTGAGCCGTGGGGAAGGCGCAAGTGAGCCGGACGATTTTCCCCCTGCCCCAAAAACAATCCGTCAGAATGCAAAAAAAGCCGGGACGTGAAGTCCCGGCTTTTATGATCAGAGTGTTTAAACCAGAGCCATCATCAGGTGCGGGCGGCCGGTTTTTTGGCTGCTTGGTCCAGAATGGTTGTCAGGACACTGTTGGGCACCTGTTCGAAGTGAAGAGGCTCCATGGAATAACTGGCGCGGCCCTTTGACAGGGACCGGATGGCGGTGGCATACCCGAACATTTCCGCGAGCGGAACCTGCGCATTCAGGATTGTTTGGCCATTCTTGGCGTCAATGCCATTGATGATTCCCCGGCGGCGGTTGATATCACCAAGCAGGTCACCCTGGTACTCATCAGGGGTGGTGCATTCCACCTTCATGATGGGTTCGAGCAGGATGGGAGCCGCCTTTTTAAAGGCGTCCTTGAGGGCAAAAATACCCGCCATTTTGAATGCCAATTCATTGGAATCCACCTCATGGAAGCTGCCGTCCACAACCTGCACCTTGATATCAATGACTTGGTAACCGGCATACACGCCGCCTTTGATGGCATCCTCCACGCCGTCAATGACCGCCGGGATGTATTCCTTGGGAATCGTGCCGCCCACGATTTCATTGGTGATTTCTATTCCCTTGCCTTTTTCATTGGGCTGCACCTTGATGCAGGCATGGCCGTATTGTCCGCGTCCGCCTGATTGGCGGATGAATTTGCCCTCGCCATCCGCCGATTTGGTGATGGTTTCGCGGTACGCAATCTGCGGGGCGCCGGTGTTGGCCTCGACCTTGAATTCGCGTTTCAAACGGTCAATGATGATTTCCAAGTGCAATTCACCCATGCCGGCAATGATCAACTGGCCGGTTTCCTCATTGGTAAAGCACCGGAATGTGGGGTCTTCTTCAGCGAGACGCTGCAAGCCCTCGGACATTTTATCGCGATCCTGCTTGGTCTTGGGTTCCACGGCCATGCTGATCACAGGCTCGGGAAACGTGGGAGGCTCAAGCGTGACGTCAAAGTTTTCGTCGCACAAGGTGTCGCCCGTGGTAATGTTTCTCAATCCGACCAAGGCCGCGATATCGCCGGCAAAAACCTCGCTAATATCCTTGCGCTCGCTGCCTTGAATGATCATGAGACGGCTGACACGCTCCCGTTTGCGGGTGCGCGGGTTGTAGATGGTGTCCCCCTTTTTCAACTGGCCGGAATAAACGCGGAAAAAGACCAGCTTGCCCGCGTAAGGATCAGTCCAGAGCTTGAACGCCAGTGAGCAGAACTTGTTGGCGTCACTGGTGTCCACTTTCACCACGTTTTCAGTGCCTACTTCATGGCCTTCAGCCCCTGGCACGTCCAAAGGACTGGGCAGGTAGTCAATCACTGCGTCCACGAGCACCTGGACGCCTTTCTTTTTGAAAGCGGATCCGCACAGCACCGGGACCAGCTCGATTTTGCAGGTCAAACGGCGAATGGCGGCCTTCAGGGTCTTGGCGTCCACCGGCTTTTCCTCCAGGACAAGCTCGGCAATGGTGTCATCCTTGTTGGAGACAGCCTCGATCAAATCAGCAAGGGCTTTTTGGGCGCGTTCCTGTTGGTCCGCAGGAATTTCACGGACTTCATAGTTCAACCCTTCGTTGGCCACATCCCCTTCCCCGAACCAGAAACACTTTTGGTTGACCACGTCAATCAACCCGGCGAATTTATCCTCCGCTCCGATGGGAAGGAAGATGGGAAAGGCATAGGCGCGCAGCTTGGTGCGCATGTCATTCAGCGCATTTTCAAAGTTGGCCCCGGTGCGGTCCATCTTGTTGACGAATGCGATGCGGGGCACACGGTATTTGGTGGCTTGGCGCCAAACGGTTTCGGATTGCGGCTGGACACCTGCCACGCCACAAAACACCGCCACAGCCCCGTCCAAAACCCGCATTGAACGCTCCACCTCAGCCGTGAAATCCACGTGGCCTGGGGTGTCAATGATGTTAATTCGGTGCGGCACGTCTTTGAATGCCTTGAAAATCTGGTCCTCGCCCGGCTTGGTGGATTTTTGGGTCCAGAAACAGGTCACGGCGGCGGATGTGATGGTGATGCCGCGTTCCTTTTCCTGCTCCATCCAGTCGGTCACCGTATTTCCGTCGTCCACGTCACCAATCTTGTGAATCAGACCGGTGTAAAAAAGGATACGCTCGGTGGTGGTGGTTTTGCCGGCATCAATGTGGGCGGCAATTCCAATATTGCGGGTGCGTTCAAGGGTATATTCGCGATTGGGCGAATTGACTGGTTTAGCTTCGGCGCTCATAAATTCTTTTCCAATGCCGTTTGACCGGCGTTTCTTGCCCTTTTTTAATGAAAGTCCACCTGCGCCAAGGCGCATGACTGCCACCAAAGGGAGCGTGGAAAGTACACCAAAACCACCGTGAAGCAATAAGAATTTTGACGCTGACCACGACCGCTTATGAGCAACCCACTCCGGTGCACGGACTTGGCATCAAGCTTTTACACGGCCACAATTTATCCCATCATTCGTCCTCCAACCCTGCCTTAATTGGCTTTCACGCAACTCCCGCAACTGAAGGTTTTCACCCAATGATCGGTCACACTGGCATTTCAACAATAGCACCACTTGGCACGCCCGTTCAACGGTCTCCTGATCGCATTCCAGCGGCAGCGAGCCGCTTCCAAGACTTTTGCCCGAACTTACCCGCCCGTAGATCCGAAACCCACCCTTGAATGAGACATGGGGCATTGGCTCAAATCATTTGTAAAATATTTCATTCGTTCCCAATCCTGCCAATCGGAATCAAAATCCTGGTCAACCCGGCAAAAAATTGACTGTTTTCCCCTCCACTCCATTCCACGTTTCCGTCCCAATCATGGTGAACCAAGCCGAAAGTGCAAATGACGCTGTGGGGTTGAGGTTGTAGTCGAAGACCGGAGCCCGCATAGGGCGGAATAGAGGAGCCAACGCAGGCTATGGACGGAACGCATGCCGGTTCACGTCCAAAAAAAACGAGGCGACCGCAAGGGCCGCCTCGTTTAGAAGATGGAATAATTCAGGCTTTGGCCAACGTGGCTGCCGGCTTGGCCTTGAGAGCGGTCCTGGAAATCTGGACCAGTTCGGCAAACGCGACGCTGTCCTGAGCGGCGATATCCGCCAGAACCTTGCGGTCCAACGCCACTTTTGCCGCTTTTAAGCCTTCCATGAAGCGGCTGTAGGTCAGACNCGTTTCGCGAACGGCAGCATTGATGCGAATCTGCCAGAGGTAGCGGAAGGTGCGCTTCTTGGCCCGACGATCACGATAGGCATATTGCCTGCCATGATCCACGGCGTCCGAGGCATAGCGGTAAAGTTTGGACCGTTTGAGACGAAATCCTTTGGCCGCCGACAGCATTCTGCCGCGGCGTTTTCTGGAAGCAGGTGAATTGGTAACGCGCATGGTACTTTATGAATG
>DAIDJC010000061.1 GCA_027451565.1 Limisphaerales bacterium
AATGCGCTGTTCCAGCGGCGGATGGGTGGCCAGCAGCCCGGGCCCGGAGCGCGGTATGCCGTTGCTGAAAAAAAAGTGGCCCACGTCGGGTGCATGGTTTGAAATCAGCCATGAGCCGAAGCCATAGCCACCGATTTTTTTCAAGGCTTGGGACACTCCCGCAGGATTGCGGGTGAATTGCACGGCGGCGGCATCTGCCAGAAACTCCCTTTGGCGGCAGATGGATGCCTGAATCAATCGCCCAAAAAAAAGCCCAAGTGAACCCACTGCTAGCAAAGCCAGGCCCAGAATGGGCAGCGCATTTCGATCATTGCGGTTGCTGGAACGGAAGTTGAGCAAAATCCGCCCGATGGTGGCGATGCAAAAGATGCCAAAGAGGAGGCCTGCCAGGCGCAGGTTTAAACGCATGTCCCCATTCAGAATGTGGCTGAATTCGTGGGCAATGACGCCCTGTAATTCGTCCCTGTCCAGCAAAACCAGGCAGCCATGGGTGACCGCCACGGCGGCATCCGAGGTGGAGTGCCCGCAGGCAAAGGCATTGATGCCTTTCTCCCCATCGAGCACATAGACCTTGGGCATGGGCACGCCCGAGGCAATGGCCATTTCCTCCACGACATTCAGCAATTTTCTCTCGTCTGCATCCTGGGTGGTGGTGCTGACAAGCCTGCCATCCAGGGATTCAGCCAAGGCCGAACCACCCGCCGACAGGGAAAGAATTTTGAAAGTGGACCCGCAAAAAATGACCAGCAGAGTGCCCAGCGAAACTTCAAGAAACATTTTGGCATTCCAGGCCTCTTCCAGGAATGACTGGCTGGCAAAGTCGTAGGGATGCCGGTTGAAACCCGTGAAAATTCCCAATCCCTGGATCAATGAATAAATCAGCAGAATCATGGACGACACTGCCATGAAAAAATAAAAGACAAGGCGCCGGGTTTTATGGCGGGCTTGTTCTTGTTGCTCAAAGAAATCCATGAGGCAGGTGGCCGCAGGGCATCGGAACCACGGAACGGAGTCCTGCCCGGACGCTTGATTCAAGATTCAGGAAAAAGATATTTTCGGGGCGTCTTTTTGCTCGGGTTTATCAATGACAAACAATTCTGCAGGGGTGAAATTAAATATGCCTGCTATCAAGTTGCTGGGGAAGACCTCCCGGTCTGTATTGTAAGCCATGACAGAATCGTTATAGGCCTGGCGTGCAAAACCGATTTTGTTCTCCGTGGAGGTCAATTCCTCGGAGAGCTGCATCATGTTTTGATTGGCTTTCAGGTCCGGATATTGCTCGGAAACCATCATCAAACGGCTTAATGCCCCGCCGAGACCGGACTCGGCCACGCTCAGGTTTTTGACTGCGGTGGGGTCCCCAGGACTGCCAGCCGCGGCGTGGGCGGCGGCGTAGGCGATATTGCGAGCCTGCGTGACGGCCTCCAGGGTGCTGCTTTCATGCTTCATGTAGCCCTTGGCTGTTTCCACCAGATTGGGGATCAGGTCGTAACGGCGTTTCAACTGAACGTCAATCTGGGCATAGGCGTTTTTATAACGATTGCGAAGGGTGACCAGCTTGTTATAAATGCCCGCCACCACGGCAACAGCAATAATTGCAATCAAAACCATTGCACCCAGCAAAATAAGCACGGCGATCATATGTTTAATTCGGTTGTCCTGTCATTCAAGCTTCTCATAACGGCCATTAAGGGCAACGACAATTTTTCCCGGTGAAATGGCTCACAGGCAGCCTGAAAAATGGCATGCGTCAGCCGCCAATGGCGGTCATCGGGCGCTGGGGGAGATATTGGGTGCGGAAAAGATGTTCCCGGGGTTTGAGGCGCAGGGCCTCGAGAAATTTCTCATGCAGGCCGTTGTTGGAATCCTCCCTTAGGGCGGTCAGCAAATCAATCTCCCCATGGTCCCCGAGGCAGGGCCGGATTTTGCCATCCGCAGTGATCCGCATTTTGTTGCAGGCATCGCAAAAATGGAGGTTGGTCATGGCCCCGATGAATCCGACATGGCTTCCCGTGTTTTGAAGGCGGTAATAAATGGCAGGACCATTTCCGAGTCGCAGGCCGGGTTCGGGCAAAAGTTTGTCTTTGGCCTGGATCAACTCCATGGCTTCGTTAATGGAGAGGAATTTGCGGCTGGAGAGCACGTCACGACTGGTGAGCGGCATCAGTTCAATGAATCGCAGGGGCAGCTTGAGTTGGGCCGCATATTGGGTCAGTGGCCACAACTCGCCTTCATTGACACCGCGCATCAGGACGCAATTCAGCTTGATCTTCTCAAAACCTTCGCGTTGGGCAGTTTCAATCCCAGCCAAAACCTGCGTCAGGTCGCCGCCGGTGATCTGGTGGTAGAGTTGCGCATCCAATGCATCCAGGCTGATGTTGAGCGTTTGAACCCCGGCATGGTGGAGTTTGCCCGCAAGGTGGGTCAGACGGGTGCCATTGGTGGACAGCCCCAAGGACTTCACCCCCGGAATGGAACGGATTCCGGTTGCAATCCCGATGATGTCCTTATGAAGCAGGGGTTCCCCACCGGTCAGCCGGAATTTGGTGAAACCCAGGCCGGCAGCCACCCGGCAGATTCGAACCAGGTCCCGCGCCTCCAAAATGTCTCGTTTCACCTGCCAGCCCTTGTAACCCTGCGGCATGCAATACAGGCACTTTTCATTGCACCGGTCGGTGATGGAAAGGCGCAAATAATCAACGGACCTGGCAAAGGAATCGTTCATGGCGCGCCAAGGTGGGGGTCCAGTCCGCGCAGGTGATCCAAGCCTTCACGAATGGCTGGCGCCAGTATGGAGAGGCACTCGCGCACGGCGGAAGGTTTGCCCGGCAGGTTGATGATAAGGCTCTCCCCGCGTGTGCCGGCCACGGCCCGGGATAGAATGGATGTGGGAACCTTTGCAAAAAAATGGATCCGCATGATTTCTCCAAAGCCTGGAAGTTCTTTATGAAGTATCCTCCGGGTGGCTTCAGGGGTGAGGTCGCGTGGCGAGATGCCGGTGCCTCCGGTGGTGACCACCAGATGGCACTTCAATTCATCAGTAAAGCGGCAGAGTTCCTGGATGATCCTGTCCGTCTCGTCGGGCACCATGGATGCCACGAACCGGATATCCCCGCCCAAGGTCTCCAGCAGGGCTTTCTCAATGGCCGGCCCCCCCAGGTCCTCGTAGAGGCCCTGGCTGGCGCGGTCACTGATGGTCAGGCGTCCAACGATCATCTTTTGATTTTCTCCACCACGCGCACGCCCTCGATTGTCATGGTCCGGTCAATGGCTTTGCACATGTCGTAGAGGGCAAGGGCGGCGAGGGTAGCCCCGGTCAGAGCCTCCATCTCCACTCCGGTGCCAGCGCGGGTCTCTGCTGTGCAATGCACTTCCACTGTCCTGGAAGTGAGTTGAAATTGAATATCCACATGGGAAAGGCAAAGGCTGTGGCACAGCGGTATGAGATCGGGTGTGCGTTTGGCGGCCTGTATGCCCGCAATTTGGGCCACCGTCAACACATCGCCCTTGGGAAGCGCCTGCCTCCGCAGCGCCCGCAGCGTGCCCGGCTGGCAGGATAGCCTGGCAGTGGCCACTGCCTTGCGGTATTGATCTGGCTTGCCGGTCACATCCACCATCCGAGCTTTCCCTTCCGGGTCAAGATGGGAAAAACGAGGGTTCGAAGGTTTTTTTTTACTCATCATCTTCAAGTCTTCATGGTGTGATTGGCAAAAAACCAATGGTGTCGCCAGCCACAAACTTCCGGGTTCCCGCCGGTATTCGCAGCAAGGCATTCGTTGTGCCCAGGCACGAGACATCGCCGGAGCAATCCCACCTCAGCGGGGTCAAATGTAATCGGCCGTTCAAGGGTTGGCAATAGGCTGGCCAAAGGGTTTCCCGGCGGCCATCACCCGCATCCACGTCCAAGCCCAGGATTCCCTCCTGGAATTCCACCGGCGCCAATCCCGCCAAACCCGACAGCGCCACATCCACCAGGGCATGCCAGCAGGCCAAATGAGACAAGGGGTTCCCGGGTAAACCAAAGCCTGTTCGCCCTTTCATCCGGCCATAAATCATCGGCGCTCCGGGCCGCAGGCTCAATCGGTTGAACACGATCTCAAACCCGAGCCACTCCAAAAGCTTCTGCGCAAAATCCGTGGCCCCGACACTGGCGCCCCCGGAAATCAACACCAAATCAGACTGGTGAAACTGGTTTGCTCGTTTCATGACCGCTTCACGCGCGCGTTCAAAATCTTCCGGCAAATGATAGTGCCAAAGCTCCGATGGGATTTTTTTAAGCCAGCCTCGAATCAGGCTCGAATTACAATCTCGAACCTGCCCGGGTTGGGGCACATTGCCGGGTTGAACCACCTCGTCACCCGTCGTGAAATGCAGGATTTTAATCCGACGACTGACCTTCGGACGGGTCAATCCCGTGCTGGCCAGCAATGCCAGGATTCCCGAATGGATTTGAGCGCCGGATGGAGCCAGAACATCCCCGACTCGGTAGTCGCCCCCCCTTCTTTGCAGATTCAATTCCCCGTCCCTCGTAATGGGGCGGATGTATTTGTCCCGGTCCTGAACCTCCTGAACTTCCTGAACCGTTTCCTGCATCAATACCTGGAGATGCTCGCAGGGCAGGGCGGTGCCGGTCGCCACCCTGACTGTTTCGCCCGGCTTGAGGTCCCTGGGTCTCCAGTCTGCGGCTGATAAGGAGTCCACGACGCGGAAGGTTTCGGAGCGGTCGTCCAGCAAAACAGCATAACCATCGCGGGTTGAGCGGTTGCATGGCGGATAATCTTCCGGTGCTAGGAGCGGGGCGCGCAGGATGCATCCCAAAGCCTTCGCCAGCGTGGTTTCCTCCACGTCCACGGGTTGGGTTTGGGATTGAATGGCAGTTCGCGCCTCGTCCAAGGAGAGGGTGTGGCGGGACTGGGTGCTCGGGGTCGGCCTTGGGCTTGGGTTGCCCAGCACGGGAGCGGGCCGGCTTTTTGTTTTCCAAATGGGAACTTCGGCTTTAAGAAGGTCCATGAAGCCCATGAGAGTTTGGAAGGCGGCATCACGGTGCCTGGCCCAGAGGACGACTTGAATGGCTGGCTCACCCACAGGCACCCAGCCCACGCGGTGTATCACCCGCGCGGCCAGGCATTCATGGTGTTCGGATAAACGGACCAGAATATGCCGTATCTGGCGCTCAGCCATGGGTGCGTAGGCTTCGTATTCCAGAGCGGTGATGGTTTGGGAGTTTTCCAACTCCCTCACCATGCCGGAGAATTCAACCCTGGCCCCGGCAAGTCCCAGGAAAGGCTCCCTGGGTACAAAATCAGGAATGGGTTGCGGGGTGATTTGAACTTCAATGATCATTTCAACCTCCGGAAACCGGCGGGATCAGCGCCACTTCATCCTGGTTGCAAAAACGGGTGTCGGCTCCGGCGTATTCCCCATTTTTTGCCAGCCGGGTGGATTGGCGGTATGGTTGCAGCAAAGGCAGGGCTTCGCATAAATGGCTCCAGAGTTGTGCAACATCCGGCTGGCCGACAACGGTCAAATCCATGCGGTCCATTCCTGCCGCGTCCTTGATTTGAGCAAAGAAGAGAATGTTCATGGGGCGCTGGGTGTGAATCCGTTCATCAGCGCAGCAGGGGCTTCAGCTTGCTCCAGGCTGGCTGGCTGGCTTGGATGCTCGCCGTTTCCATGAGCCGGTATAGCTTCAGCACTTTTTTACCGGTGCCTGTGATGGTGGCACCGCCATGTTCCGGGCCGCCCCGCTGGGTCTGGACAAGGGGTGAACTAAAGCAGGAGTTCATGGTTTGAACGAGTGACCAGGCACGCATGTAGGACATGCCCAGACGCTCGGCAGCCTGGCCGATTGATCCCGTGTCTAAAATGCCCTCCAGCAAATCAGCCTTGCCAGGCCCCAAGGCAATTGTCTTGCCCGCGATCACCCGCCATCTTGGCAGCGGCGCGTAACCTGTGTGCCTGCTCACCGCATTCTTCATGTCATGAGTCTGCAATGGAATGGCTTGCTTGCAACTGAAAAGTATCCAATCACGGGATGTCCCCCGGTCAAATGGGTTTCCTGCCTTTTTCCAAGACCGCCTTGAGGTGCCGGGTTGCCCGATCCCAATCCGAATTTGCCATTAATCACCGGGGTGAATTGGGTTTCAAGATGCAGCGGACGGCGAATTTCAGGCTGGAAATAAAAAGCTAAAATTTTGTGCCGGGCTCAGTTGAGGGACAAATCCTCTGGCAATTGGGATAACAGGCGGTTTTTCCACCCGCCTTTGGATTTCAGGATGGTTTGCCAAAGTTCTTCGGGAGGGGTTTCAAAGACCAGTTCCAAGGTGGCCGGGTGCGTGAGCCATGCTTTGCGTTTCATCTCATTTTCCAACTGCCCGGAACCCCAGCCGGAGTAACCGGCGAACATGCGCACTTTTTTGGCCGGGGAAAAAGACCCACCCATTTCCATCAACTCATCCAATGAATGGCCCAGGGCCAGATTGGGCATGACCGAAGCTTCTGGAATAAAATGGTCTGTGTGCAAAAAACTCAGCGCACCTGGCTGAACCGGCCCCCCAAGAAATAGTGGGGAGTCCTTGAGGGATTCTGGCAGGTCGGCCAGGATCATTTCACCGGCCGTTTTACCCAGGGACCGGTTCAAAACCAGCCCAAACGCCCCCTCGGAATCATGCTGGCAGATCAATACCACCGTTCGTTGAAAAAAGGATCCCCCCAACTCCCCGCTGTCCAGCAGTAGTTGGCCCCGAAAACTTTTCTTCTGGCTCGCGCCTGCCATGACCTAATCTCCATCAAGTTCACCGCTTTTACAAACTCTGCAAGTCATTTTTCCAAAAACCGGGACGCTTTCCATCCCTGAATCTTCCACGAAAATCCACTTATTTCAATGACCCTGTATTTTCAAAACCTCGACTTCGCCGGTGGCCATGCGGCGAATTTTGACTGTGGCAGGTCCAATGGCCTCACAACGGATGGCCAGGTTGGTTCCTGCCAGGCCCACGGTTTGAATGTCATCCACGAAAAACGTCCGTCCGTTGATGATGGCGGAAGGCGTTCCGCCCCAGATGACACCCTCCAACTCCAGCCGTGATGGAATTAAGGCGGGCGCCGGGGACGAAACCGGTTTTGGAATCGTGGCAGGTTCTCCTGTCCATTTGGCGCTGTAAGGAAGGGTGGCCAGGTTTTTCACAGGGTATGCGGGGTTGCGCGGTGCCAGATTATTGATTTCTTCCAGATGGTCCATGTCAAGCCGCGGCGCCAACCCGCGCTGCATCCATTCAAAAATGCTTTCTATGCCGTATTCCTGCTCTGCGGCAACAAAAACGTTCACCTGGCCCCGCGTGTAAAGATTCGCCAACACTCTCCTTTTTTCATCCTCATTACCTTCGGAATCCATGAAAAGATAGCCGATCATTTCACAAAATCCCTCTTCCGTGTCCCGTTCCAGGTGGCGATGCCTCTGTTCCGGCACGTTTTCACCCACCCACGCGTGGGAAAGTTCATGTGCGCAAGTCTCCCTCAGTTCAGAGGGGGGCAACCCGGTCATCAGGCTCATTTTGTACCATTTCCGCCCATTTTCATAAACCGGGCGTATCCAGCCAAGAAGGTCCGGGCTGGCTGAACCACCTTCTGCGGGACTCAACAGGTCATCCTCCCCCATTTTGTCCGTGGCGCTGACGTCCACGTTCGATGGAAAAGTGGTGAAACGGCTGAACAACCGATTGAGGGATTCCCGCACATCCTGACAGGTGCTTAGAATGATTTCCGGGTCCAGGACGACATTGCGTGCATCGCGGGCGCACAAGAAGCGGCCATCTGGAAGTTGGACTTCATCACCTTTTTTAATGGGCATTCCGCACAGGTAACAGCGGGGCAATTGCGTGGCGCAGTTGGAGCAGACCATTTCCTTTTGACCGGTCTCCAGGTCGGTCATGAAATAAAATTCGCCGGATAAGGGTTTCCCGCACACGCTGCAATAGTCCAAAGCAGGGCAGGTGGCCTGAAATCCTGCCAGAAATGCCCAGAAGGTCATGATGGCCAGCCAGTGTGCCGTCCATCCTGTCCGTTTCACCGCGAGCCCATGCGGGTTCATATCCGCCCGTAATCAGCAGTTTCCAAGCCACGCGGACCATTCAAATGAAAAAGGCGCGGAACTGGGTTCCGCGCCTTCGCCGGGAGATTCCTTCCCGGAAGTTGTCTTAAACTGGGGCTTAGATGGATTTGACCTTTTTAACAATGCCCGCAGCGTCAATTCCAAAGTGGGCGAGCAATTCCTCCGCTTTGCCCGACCGTGGTATTCCATGGACTGCCAATTTGTGCACCCGGATTCCGGCATGGCTCAATTCCCCAGCCACGGCATCGCCAAGGCCGCCTTCCGAATAATGGTCTTCCACGGTGACGACGGTGTTCTGGGTTTTTTGAGCTGCGGCAAGAATTTCGCGGGACCCCAGCGGTTTGATGCTGTAGGCGTCTATGACTGTCACGGTTATGCCTTGTGCCTTGAGAAGGTCAGCGGCTTTCAAGGCTTCAAACAATGTCACCCCGGCGCTCACAATGGTGACCTTGTCGCCGCTGGCCTGGCGCAGGACCTTGGCTCCCCCCAGCGGGAAGGTTTCTTCATTGGAATAAATCACGGGAGTTTTGGGCCGGGACGTTCTCATGAAGCACACCCCCTGGTGGCCGGCCATTTGTTCCAACAATTTTTCCGTGCTGACGGCATCACTAGGGTAAACGACCGTGCTGCCCACAACGGCGCGCATCATGGCCAAGTCTTCCAATGCCATTTGAGATGGCCCGTCCTCCCCAATGCTCACCCCCACATGCGACCCCACCAGCTTGATATTCGACTGGCTGATGCCCGCCACGCGGATATGGTCAAAGCTGCGGGTGAAAAAGGTGGCAAAGGTGGATGCAAAAGGCAGTTTGCCGCGGGTGGCAAATCCCATTGCCACAGCCACCATGTTTTGTTCCGCAATGTATCCCTCCGTGGAGCGGGCGGGAAATTGTTTGAAGAATTTTTCGGCGAAAGTGGAGTTTTTGGTGTCTCCGTCAATGGCCACGATCCGTTCATCCACCTCCCCGAGCCGGGCCAGCGCGGCGCCATAGGCCTCCCGCGTGGCCACCTGCTGGCCAAGGGTGTATTGAATGGGAGGATAGGTTGCGGCAGAGCGAGGGGTCGGCGCTGGAAGTGCATTCGGCTTGGGGATGCTGATTCCCAGGCCGGACTTGGCCACGGGTTGCAGCTCCGCCACCGCGCGAACCGCCTCCTCCTTGCTCAATGGCTTGCCATGCCAGCCTTCCTTATCCTGCAAAAAGGATACCCCGGCTCCTTTATAGGTCTTGGCAATGATTGCCAGAGGCTTGTCATCCAGCCCCACGCCGCTCAACACCTCCAGCAATTCCTCAATGTCATGGCCGTCCACGTCCTCCACGCGCCAGCCAAAGGATTCAAAACGATCACGGTAAACTTCCACATGATGGCCAAAAGCCGTGGCCTCGCTTTGCCCCAGCCGGTTGGCATCCACAATGGCAATCAGGTTGCTCAATTTATTGATGCCTGCCAGGGACGCAGCCTCCCAAACAGCGCCTTCCGCCATTTCCCCATCGCCAAGCAGCACATAGGTGTTGTAATCCAAACGATCCAACCGTGCAGCCAAGGCCATCCCCACGCCAACCCCCAAGCCCTGGCCCAAAGACCCTGTCGCGACGTCCGCAAATGCCAGCCTCGGCGTGGGATGACCTTCCAGGTCACTCCCAAATTGACGCAATTTCAACAGTTCTTCCACCGGAACAAATCCGTTTTCCGCCCAAGCCGCATACAAAAGCGGCGCTGCATGACCCTTGGACAGTATGAAACGGTCGTTGTTGTGGAACTTGGGGTTCTTGGCATCATATTTCATGTGCCCGAAAAATAGCGTGGCCGCAATGTCCGCTGCCGAGCAACAGGAGGTCGGGTGCCCGCTCCCAGCCGCCGTGGTTGCCTGTATGGAGTGAATCCGCAACTGGTTCGCGATGCCCTTTAATGGTTCAATATCCGTTTCAATCATAATCAATAGGTCCGACCAGATTATCTGTCTGAATTCAAATGCCAAGAATGAAATCACTCCCCAATGAATCGAATGCGAAAAATCCGGTTGATAAAACGTCGCATGGAATTCATGGATGGAGGAAGATTGCGAATTTCACCGCAGGCCCGATTTCTCCGGCGATGTGCCCGGAACAAAGTCAGGCGATGGACAGATGGATTCCGGCCTGAAGCGGCCCCGGGCAGATGGCGGATCGGCTGGCAATATTGACGTCGTGCTTTGCGCTTACGGCAAAAGCGGCAAAGTTTATGATTTTAGCGCCTTGGAGGTTTAAGCTCGAAAACGCCTTGGCCCGCAATTGATCTTCAAGGGCGGCATTTTTAACGCGTGGAATAAAATATCCGCCTTCGCCCTCGACAAAAATGCCGGTTCACGGCTTTATACGCATTCGGTCATTGATCATGAGAAATTGTTTGCCGCCTGCGAAAATCTCAAGGGCGATTTCCTGATGACTTATGATAATTCTGATGAGGTGCGGGAACTGGCCCGGCGTCATGGGTTCAAAACCAAAGCCGTTCCCATGAAAAATACGCATCATGCAGAGATGAGTGAATTGCTCATCGGGCGGGATTTATCGGGGTGTGGTTAAGGCCCGGTGGGTGCGGGGGATGGTTCGGGCGGGAAAGAGTGGCCCGGAAAGGAACACGTCGGCGCTTCGTTCACCGCATTGATGGAATACTTGCCGCCACTCGGGCATTGCGGAAAGGCCTTGTTCGCCAAGAAAGGCAGCAAGTCATCCGCGCTGGGAACCGCCGAGTCCGCCTCCCCGTTCTCAATGGCCCATGCCTGCTTCGCATCGTCTATCTGCCGCAGGTTGGCGAGGCAGGTTTTCTTGGCAATGATGACTGCGCTGTTCGTGGCGCTGGAGAGCGCTATGGTCATGATCGTTGCGTTCCGTTGCTCTAGTTCAAGCAAATGCTCCTGTTGCAGGCGGATTGCCAGACGTGCTGTCGCCAAATGCGTGGCATTGGAATCGTTTGCCGCTTGAATTTTAAATAAGCTGACCTCCAAGGCCATCAACTCGTTGGTCAGAATTTCATTCTGCTTGCGCAACCGCAAAATCTCCGAAGCTTGCAGCCCGACATCCGAGTTTTTTAACACATAAAAATCCGCCTCAGTCTGGTGCAATTGCAAAAGGGTGTCGTGAAGCTGGGTCTGGACGGCGTCCTTCTGGCGATTTGCCCGGAATAAAAACAATTCCGCTCCCAGCATCATCGCGAGGCACGCCCAGGGAAACCACCGCTTTACATTCATGGATGTCGCAGTTTCCGGCTTTGCTGGAAATCGTCAAACATTATTTAAACATAAACCATTTTGCATCTCCTCGTTTTATTTATCGCCTTGCCCCCGGACCAGGGAAATCCCCCACCTAAATACATTCCAATGCGTGCCGACCTTTGCATCATCTCATCCAATCCAATCCAATCAATCCCAGTTCGAGTGCATGCCAAATTCTGGCTTTTTTGCCTTCTTCACAATGCGATTTTCAGGATTATTTAAAAAATCGTGATTTCAGAGTGGATAGCTATTTTTTATTACGTTTAAATAAAGGGTTTTATGAAATAAATGAATTTTAAAACTAATTGAATTCATTAAAAAATATGAATTGTGTTATGATTGTGACGTTTTTGTGACTTTTTTGTTACAATCCAGTGAATTGATGCTATATTGGTGTCATGGAAGATTTAGCATATGTATTTCCATTGGGTGTAGCGGTGGTTTTTGCCTTTTTGACGCTCACCAAGGAAGTTCGTTGATTGGCTTGCGACCGTGTCTCAGGCGGTTGGCGGCGAGAGTCGCTGCAATCTACCCGTGAGGGTCCGTCTAACGCAGGTTTTGCAATCCACTCGTTTTTCCATTCGTTTAGGCCTTTGCCTTCCGCGCATTCTTTCCCCAATCCCGGCCCGAGAGCGAACTTTTTTGCTTTTGTCTTGAACCCGAAAAACGAAATTCAAAAGGCCAATCTGCTCCAATCTACTGGGCCTGAAATCTTTGGAAAAATTCCACCAGACCGCTTCGGGTATGGTTTTGATATTTTCAAAGGGTTTTTCGCTCCAGCATCTTGCCGCATCTTGACCCTTTCAATTTCGCTTTTTGAGTTGAATCGTGTCCGCTTGGGATCCATTCAAACTCTGCCAGGAAGGGGTGATCTATCCCCGACCGCCCGTCAAAAGCCAAAAATCCTCTCAATTTTGGCTGAGACCGCCCTTAACTGCTCCAAATTCGATCCTACGCAAAACTGAAACATCCGAGATGGAGTCAATCAGGGCGGGTCTTTTGCCAGCGGTAGCGGTCTGGGAGCCTGCTCTTTTTACTTGGCAGTTTCGATTTTGCTGGCGGTAAGGATTTCCTTGCCATCTTTTTCTTTCACAGTCCCGGTGACTGAGACTTTTTCCCCATCTGTTTGGCAAACATTGGAGTGAAAATCCTTGCTCACGCCGTTTTGTTTCAGCCAGTAGTTCACGGTTTTTCCGTCTTGCTGCACCTGCAACACATTCTGGCATTCCGAGCAGAGATGCAGGGTGCATTTGCCGCAAACCAGAAGTCCGGTGAGTGTGACGGGGGAATCGGAATCTTCTGCTTGCAGTGTGGGAAGGGTTGTGGACAGGAACAGGCCCGCGGCCAAAAGAACCATCAGGTATTTAAAGGTCGTTTTCATGGTTGGAATAACGTTTATGGTTAACAAAGTTGCCAGTTGAACAGCGGCAACTGGCTCTACTATAACACAATTTTGAGGGGGTATCCACCAATTTCAGGCCAATTCGAAATTCCCGATTTTTGGGGACGCAGCAGGGAGGAAACGCAATCGTGATGAGTTTCGTTTGGCTTGATGAAAAGACTGGCGCGAGGAGGCGGGGTCTGGTACAGTCCCGGACTGATTTTGTAATCATTATATGGCAAAACTCACTGTTCGTGACCTGGATGTTCGTGGCAAGCGCGTTTTCATGCGCGTGGATTATAACGTGCCTTTGGAGGAGCGTGATGGGCAGATGGTCATCACGGATAATACGCGCATTGTGGAGACCCTTCCCACCTTG
>DAIDJC010000062.1 GCA_027451565.1 Limisphaerales bacterium
GCAGGTCCATGGAATGGGCGGCGGTTTGGGCCGTCAATTTTTCCCACAATTCCTCTGCCAGGTGCGGGGCGAAGGGTTGGAGCAATACCAAAAAGTCCCGCATTACAGACACGGGTTTGATGTCCCAAGTCATGGACTCGTTTGTGAAAACCATGAGGGCGGAAATGGCGGTGTTAAAACGCAAGGCTTCCAAGTCTTCGGTGACCTTTTTGATGCAGGCATGCAGGACCTTGGATTGCGCGGGGGCGGGGGGCACATCCCGAATGGAGTTATTAAGCCGCACCAGAGCCAGAAGGCCGCTTTTGTCGCCCGCTGGCGCGAGGGTTTCCGCCTGCTGAAAAGCCGTCTCGCTGGCTTCATCCACAAATAATCTCCAGACCCTGCCCAGAAAGCGATAGACTCCCTCCACACCCTTGATGTTCCATGGCTTGACCATTTCGAGCGGTCCCATGAACATTTCGTACAAACGAAAGGCATCCGCTCCGTATTCTGCGAGAACCTCGTCAGGATTCACCACATTGCCGCGAGATTTGGACATTTTCTGGCCATCCTCACCCAGGATCAGCCCTTGGTTTACAAGTTTTTGAAAAGGTTCCGGACAGGATACATAGCCCAGGTCATACAACGCCTTGTGCCAAAAACGCGCATAGAGCAGGTGAAGCACGGCGTGTTCTGCGCCGCCTATGTAAAGGTCCACTCCGGGCGATTTTCCACCCATCCAGTAGCGTTCGGCCTCTTCACCGGTGAATCGGGCATTGTTGGCCGCGTCCAAGTAGCGGAGATAATACCAGCAACTGCCCGCCCATTGGGGCATGGTGTTGGTTTCCCGCACGGAGCCATCAGGCTGTTTGACCCACTCCTCGGCCCTCGCCAAAGGAGGTTCACCGCTGGCCGTGGGCTTGTAGTCGGTCAGGTTCGGCGGCAATACCGGCAGACTGCTTTCTGGCAGAGCTTCGTGGCATCGAACCCCATCCGCAGTCTGCCTCCAAATGATGGGAAATGGCTCGCCCCAATATCGCTGCCGACTGAACAGCCAATCGCGCAATTTGTAGTTCACCATCCTCCGGCCGTGGCCATTCTTTTCAAGCCAGGCAGTCATCAAGTCCTTGGCTTTTGCCGTGGTGGCTCCGTCCAAAAAACCGGAATTTACCGCCGTTCCGGGTCCGGTGTAACCCTGCCAATTCAAATCTTTTTCCCCTGGTTGGACCACCTGAACCACGGGAAGATGGAATTTCTGGGCAAACTCAAAATCCCGCGTGTCATGAGCAGGAACGGCCATGATGGCGCCGGAGCCATAGCTGGCAAGCACGTAATCGGCAATCCAGATTGGGATTTTCTGCTGGTTGACCGGGTTAATCGCCATGGCACCCGTGAAGACCCCGGTTTTTTCCCGGGCTAGTTCCGCTCGCTCAAGGTCCGACTTGGCTGCAGCAAAGGCCTGGTAATCCGCCACGGCTTTTTGCGCTTCTTCCGTGGTCAGCAGGGACACGAGGCGGTGCTCCGGAGACAGCACCAGATATGTGGCGCCGAACAGGGTATCAGGCCGGGTGGTGAAAACGCGCACTTTTTCACGGGAACCTGCGACGGCAAACTCAACCTCCGCGCCTTCACTACGTCCGATCCAGTTGCGCTGCATTTCCTTGAGTGAATCACTCCACTGGATGGAATCCAAGTCGGTGAGCAGCCGCTCCGCATAGGCCGTGATCCGCAACATCCACTGTCGCATGGGCCGCCGCACCACGGGAAACCCGCCCACCTCGCTTTTTCCATCCACCACTTCTTCATTGGCGAGAACCGTGCCCAACTCAGGGCACCAGTTCACCGGGGCCTCGCTGACATAGGCCAACCGCAACCCATCCACGTGCTGCCGCCGGGCTGCCCCGGTGGTGCAATCCTTTGGAAAAGGAATTGTATCCACCGGCTCGGCGCGTTGCGTGACCGGGTTGAACCATGAATGGTAAAGTTTCAGGAAAATCCACTGGGTCCATTTCAAGTAGCCGACATCGGTGGTGGACAATTCCCGGGTCCAATCATAACTGAAACCCAGGCTGCGGATCTGGCGTGTGAAAGTGGAAATATTGGCCTCTGTGGTGACCCGCGGGTGCTGCCCTGTTTTGACCGCATACTGTTCCGCAGGGAGTCCGAAGGCATCCCAGCCCATGGGATGAAGCACATTAAAGCCGCAGGCCCGGCGGTACCGAGCCAGGATGTCCGTGGCAGTGAAGCCCTCGGGATGTCCCACGTGCAAGCCGGCGCCGCTGGGATAGGGAAACATGTCGAGGATGTAATACTTGGGAGGCAGCCGATCTGCGGACACCTTCCCATTCAAGCCATGACGCCTGGCAAAGGGATGATCAGCAGGCACCTCGTCGCCGGGATTGAAAGCCCGAAAGGATTGGCGCGCCTCCCACAGACGCTGCCATTTGCCCTCAATCAAATCAAAAGGATACGACCTGCGACCATGCGACATAATCCAGCCATCATGCCTCAATCCATAATTCCTTGCAATCTGGAATCCATTTGAAAAATGGAGTCATGCACAGCAAGACGCGGGTTCGGCATGTCTTATCTCGATGGTATCAAGGGCTCAGGATTTTTGTCACTCCGGAGCTGATGTCAATCAACCACGGGTGCGGCGGCGGCAGATAAAGTTTGCCGCCGCCAATTTCCAGTGGCATCCAGAAATAGCGTGAATCCCATTGTGCGCGCGGCTTCCAGATGTCGGCCATAAAAATCACCGTCGTGCTTCGGGTGCCAGCCACCTTGAACAGCATGGTGGATTGGGAGCCAAAGGTGTCATTGGATTCCGGGGCAATGTCTTTGAAATCCGACCAGGGCCCGGCGAGAGATTTGGCTTGGGCGTACTGGTTCGGATTTGGATTCCATCCGGTAAGGTGAGAGCCAATGAAATAATACAGCCCACCGTAATGCACTATGGCGCCGCCTTCGAAATGCCTTGGAACCAGGCAAACATCACGAGCCACCGATAAATAATCATCGGATAATTTGTAAATGTGGAAACCATTGGGCCTGTCTTCGGAAATCAAATAGGGCGTGCCGTCATCGTCAATGAATTGTCCAATGTCGCGGCTTTCATGGCCGAGGGGCCTGAAACTTTTTAGGTAGGTGTAGTTTCCATCCACGGAATCGCAAGTGGCCACGCCCAACCGCGCGAATTTATAACTGCCCTTTTCACCGGGCAATACGCCATCAAGATGAAAATACATCACATATTTTTTTGTCACTGGGTTGTAAAAAACCTTTGGCCTTTCCAATACCCAGCCAAGCTGAAGGTTTTCCACGTTGGTCAGAACCAGAACCTGGTTACAAAATCTCCATTGAGTCAAGTCCCGGGAGGAATAGCAACTGGCATAGCGTTTCGTCGGGTCATTTTCACGCGAACGATCTTCGCCAAACCAATAAAAGGTGTCCCCAAGCTGGATGACGCCTCCACCATGCGCCTGGATTGGCAGACCGCGATCATCCAACCATCTGGCTCCCGGATGGATAAATTGCGGTTGACCGAACCCCTTGCCGGCCATCAAAGCCAGGCATATTTCACAAAACAGAATCAAAAAATACTTCATGAGTGGCGCGAAAGAAAATGATGAGGTGTTATTGAAGTTTTGCGAGCATTTTCAAATGCGATGAATGATGGAGGGTGTGAGACCAAATTCTTCACAATTTGAATTTGGCCCATTTTTGTTCTTGAAATATATGTTTTACATATATATTCAGCCTATGAACTCCAATTCCACTCCCCAATCCATTCTCCAAGAACTCGCCCACATCCAGCAAATGGAGCGAGGCACACTCAACGTGATCCGCCAGGGCCCAAATGGGCCGTATTACAACCACCAGTGCTATGAACAAGGCCGGAATGTCTCCCGCTACGTTCCTGCCGCAGAGGTGGCCGGAGTCAAGGAGGCCATCCAGGGTTACCATCGGTTCCAAGCGTTGGCGCAGGAATATGTGCAACTGATGGTTGAAAAGACCCGGATGGAAAGAGCGGCTGGCCGCTCAAAAAAATGACTCGCCGCCCCGGTTAAGCCTGGCCCAGGAAGAAGAAATCCAACGACTGATTAACGGTTTTCAAGCACAGGAGCTTCAAGGCCGTGCCGTCGCCCAATTGGAGGTCTTGCTTGGCAAAAACCATCCGGATTATAAAAAACGACTGCGACGCTGGGCCAAACGGCTGCTCGAAGACAAGGTCCAGGCCTTGATCCAAGAGACACCCCTGCAATGCGCCGGTCAGCCCTCAGCCGCAGCCATGGAGTAAGCCTTGGGCTACTTCGTCCGCAATGTGGGCCGAATGCAGTATGGCACCTTCCGGGCCGCAGGCTCCTTCATCGGTTCGGGCGTGGTGGAAGCCGGCTGCAAGACCGTCATTGGTGGTCGTTGCAAACAATCGGGTATGTTCTGGCCGGAGTCAGGTGCCCAAAACATCCTCGCCCTGCGCTGCATTCACAGCAGCCGCCGATTGGATGACTTTGGGAAATCCAGACTCAATGAACAGGCTGCCAGTAACAATACCTTGCCGCTGGCTGCCTGAATGAAGAGTTTTGTCTCACACACCCCCGCTTCTTCATGGCGCCCTTTTTCTTTGTGAAAGGGACAGGTGTTGTCATAAACTGACTGCATGTCGTCCGATCAAAATCAAGCCATTCAACCCGAGCGCAAGACACTGGAAGACCGAGCCAGAATGACTGAATTGGAACGCATACGCCATTCCTGCGCGCATGTGCTGGCCACAGCGATTTTGCGGCTTTGGCCGGAGGCGCAATTTGCCTACGGGCCGCCTGTGGAGAACGGGTTTTATTATGATTTGGAGTTGAGCCACAGGATAGCGCCGGAGGATTTTGAGGCGATTGAGGCGGAGATGAAGCGTGAAATCAAGGCCAATCATCCCTTTGAACGCCGTGAGGTCACGCGAGCAGAGGCCATGGCAGATGCTCAATCAGGGAGGCTTGGCGGCCTTGGGCCGCGTCCTGGAAACCCGTCGCGGTTCAAGCTGGATTTGTTGGCGCAGATTCCCGAGGGAGAACCCATATCCTATTACCAGAACGGTGATTTTGTGGACCTATGCGCCGGACCACACGTGATGCGCACGGGCAACATAGGCGCGTTCAAGCTCACAACCGTGGCGGCGGCTTATTACAAGGGGGACGAGAAGGGGCCGCAATTGCAGCGTATATACGGGACGGCATTCAAGAACCGGACGGCCATGGACGAGTATTTCAAAATGCTCGAGGAAGCCAAGCGCCGTGATCACCGCAAGATTGGAGCGGAGATGGGGTTGTTTGTCATAGACACAGAATTTGTGGGGCCGGGCATGCCATTGTGGCTGCCCAAAGGGACGGTGTTGGTGGAGGAACTGGAAAAGCTGGCCAAGGAAACCGAGTTTGAAGCGGGTTACGTCCGAGTTCGCACCCCGCACCTGGCGCGGGAGAGAATGTACAGGACATCGGGACATTTGCCTTATTACGCTGAGAGCATGTTTCCACCCATGGAAATGCCGCTGGAGGGGGAGGCGCGAGCCAGGGAGCGCGAACTGGCGCAGAAGGTGGAGGCGTTGAGGGTCCGCTGCAGTGCCCCGCCGGCTGGCGCCACCCCGGAAGAGACAGCCCGACAGCTTGAGGAATTGAAACGACTTGAGGAAGCCCACGGGCAAAGCAGCGACCGGTATTACCTCAAAGCCATGAACTGCCCTCATCACCACCGTATTTTTGATGCCCAACCCCGAAGCTATCGCGACCTGCCGCTGCGCCTGGCAGAATATGGCACCTGTTACCGCTACGAGCAAAGCGGCGAACTCTTTGGGCTGATGCGTGTCCGGTCCCTGAATATGAATGACGCGCACATTTATTGCACCGAAGAGCAATTTGCCGCGGAATTTCGCGCCGTGAATGACATGTATCTCAAATATTTCAAGGTGTTTGGGCTGTCCAAGTACCAGATGCGATTCAGCACGCATTCCCCGTCGGGGTTGGGCAAAAAGTATGTCAACGAACCTGGCTTATGGAAGAAAACGGAGGATATGGTCCGCACAGTGCTTCAGGAAAGCGGCATTCAATTCGTGGAGGTGGCCAATGAGGCGGCTTTTTATGGCCCCAAGATTGACGTGCAGGTGTGGAGCGCCATTGGACGGGAATTCACAATCGCCACCAATCAGGTTGATTTTGCGGTGCCTTCGCGTTTCGGGTTGCATTACCGAGACCGGGATAACACGGATAAAACACCCTTATGCATTCATCGCGCCCCGCTGGGAACCCATGAGCGGTTCATCGGGTTTTCAATTGAGCATTATGGCGGCAATTTTCCCCTTTGGCTGGCGCCCGAACAAGTCCGCATCCTCACGCTGGGTGATGAAGAAGGATTGGTCCGTTATGCACAGCCCATTCTCCAGGAATTGCGGAAGCATCAGGTCAGGGTGGAGGGTGATTTTTCCAGCACGCCCATCAAGGCCAAAATTGCGGAGGTGGAGGCGGCGCGGGTTCACACCATGCTCGTGATAGGAGGCAGGGACGTTGAGGCTGGCCATGTCTCAGTACGGCTGCATCACGGGGGTCCGCAGGGAGCCAGCCCCAAGGAACGTGTGATGGCCGACATTCTCCAAGCCATTCAAGAGCGCCGGAGTTGATCCAAAGGGTTGGTTCCATGTTCCCTGCCTGAGCAGGATGGCGTATCAACCGAGAGGATCAACCGACGAAGCGGCGGGCGGCGATGGTGGCATTGTGACCGCCAAAGCCGAAGGAATTATTCAGGATGGCATCCACCTTCATTTGCCGGGCTTGATTGGGAACGTAATCCAGATCGCAGTCCGGGTCTGGTGTTTGCAGATTAATGGTGGGGGGCACCACCCCGTGCTGCAGTGCCAGCACGCACACTGCCGTCTCCACCGCGCCGGCCGCACCAAGCATGTGCCCTGTGGCTCCTTTGGTGGAACTGACCGCCAGATGTCGAGCATGGCTGCCAAAGACGCTTTTAATGGCTTCCGTCTCGGCCACATCCCCCACAGGGGTGGATGTGCCATGCGCATTGATATATTGGATGTCGCCGGGGTTAAGGCCGGCGGATCTCAGGGCCATTTTCATGCTGCGAGCCGCTCCCTCGCCGCCCGGAGAGGGGGCGGTCAGATGGTACGCATCCGCAGTATTGCCATACCCGGCCAGCTCACAATAGATGCGGGCGCCGCGCTTTTTGGCATGCTCCAACTCCTCCAAAACCAGCACCCCGGCCCCTTCGCCCATCACAAAACCATCACGGTCCTTATCGAAGGGCCGAGACGCATGCTGGGGATCGTCATTCCGGGTGCTCATGGCACGCATGGCACAAAAGCCGCCGATCCCCACGGGAACAAGCGAAGCCTCCGCCCCGCCGGCAACCATAACCACGGCATCCCCCATTTTCAGGGTCCGCCAGGCTTCACCAATGGCATGGTTGGCCGTGGCACAAGCTGAGCAGGTGGCAAAATTCGGCCCGCGCAGATTAAAAAACATCGAGACCAATCCGGAAGCCATGTTTGAAATCAGCATCGGGATCATGAACGGGGACAACTTTTTGGGGCCTCTTTCCAAAAGCACCTGATGCTGCTCGGAGGTTGTTTGCATTCCTCCGATTCCAGATCCAATGATGACGCCAATTTCATCCAGGTTTTCCTTGGAAAGGTCCAGGCCGGAATCCTTGAGTGCGGACCATGCGGCATAAATGCCAAATTGGGAATAACGGTCTGTTCTCCGGATTTCCTTGGCTGACGGGAAAGCAGGGGTTGGGTCAAAATTCCGCACTTCGCCGGCAATCCGGGTTTCGAAGGGTGTGGAATCAAACGCGGTAATACGATCTATGCCGCACGCTCCACCGATGAGCTGGCTCCAAAAACCAGCCAGATCATTGCCAATGGGGGTGACCAAACCCATGCCGGTAACCACCACACGGCGTCCGTACATTTGTTGAGACATGATAAAAAGGGGCAATTCGGGCTGCGCTCAGCCAAATTGCCCCGGATTGAAAGGAATATGCAATTCTTACTTCTGGGCGTCTTCGATGTATTTAATCACATCACCAACGCTTTGAAGCTTTTCCGCCTGCTCATCTGGCACCTCAATGCCAAACTCTTCCTCGAGCGCCATGACCAACTCGACCGTGTCGAGAGAGTCAGCTCCCAAGTCCTCAATGAACTTGGCGTCGGGGGTCACTTGGTCCGGTTTTACGCCAAGCTGCTCGACAATGATATCCTTTACCCGTTGGTCAATTGGTTTGTCAGCCATATAATGCCCTTTTTCTATCCGAATTCCGCCCTGCCCGTCAAGTCTGGATTGGATAAATTTCTTGGGTTATTTATTTCATCCCGAACGTTTTTGCTACATGACCATGCCACCATCCACGGTCAAAACCTGCCCGGTGATATAGCGTGCCCCCGGGCTTGCCAGAAAACAGACTGCCTCGGCAATATCCTCCACCGCCCCAAACCGCGCCATTGGAATTTGCCGCAAGATGTTCGCCTTTAGGGTCTCATTAAGCTCGGCGGTCATGTCTGTCTCTATGAATCCAGGCGCAACGGCATTCACTGTGACCCCTCGACCGGCGAGTTCGCGGGCAACGGACTGGGTGAAACCTATCAAACCTGCCTTGCTGGCTGCATAATTGGCCTGCCCAGGATTGCCAATCAATCCGATCACCGATGAAATATTTATGATGCGCCCTGATCTTTGGCGCGCAAAAACACGAAACAAAGCCCTGGTAAAATGAAAGGCTCCTTTGAGGTTGGTGTTCAAAACAGTGTCCCAATCCGCATCACTCATGCGCATCAACAACCCATCGCGGGTTATGCCGGCATTGTTGACCAGAATATCCACTTTTTTGACCTGCTCCATCAGGGTCTCTGCAGACGCAGTCACCGCAGGGCCATCCGCCACATCCACCGCCAATGCCCACGCCTGCCGTCCAAGCGCCTGCACCTCCAGGGCCACTTTCTGGGCGTTTTCAGCGGTGCGCGATACCACCACGATGTCCGCACCCTCCCCGGCCAGTTTCAAGGCCACGGCGCGACCAATCCCACGCCCGCCTCCTGTAACCACCGCCACCTGGTTTTCAAGCAATTTCATGGAGCCATCTTAAACTGTGGAAAGTCTGTTTGAAATCCTTAAAAAATACAGACCGCAAAGCTTGTTTTGCTTCCAAACCGAGCCGTCAACCACCTTCATGACTGTTTGATCGGTCCAAAGGGAACACCCCAACCATTACGTGCTTAAAACGCACATGGGTGGCCCCATTCGTTTCAAGCAGGGCACCTCCCAACACCTTCACTTGAATGTTTTGAATTAGAACATCGCTGACTGCCACGGAGGAACCGCCTGCAATGGACCCAAAAGAACCGAAATGCCCTGAAACATCTTCCACTATAATACCGCTGGCATCAGAAATGGGGACCTTGGAGACAGGCACCTTCGTTCCGTGGGTCGGTTCCAAGCTCACAATCCTTCCCGTGCCATCCAAACGAATACCCTGCACATGAATATTGGAATAATGCTGACCAGCAGTATCGGGCCTGAATTTGATGCGCAGCATGGGCATTTTCCCCTGCACCACACTGTTTTCAAAAACCACATTTCGGATGATGGTCGCCTCAGTGCCCAAAGATAATGCCCCCTGACCCCGGGCGAAAATGCAGTCCTTGATGTGAATTGCCTCCACCGGCGGGCTTGGGGGCATTTGATTGAGACCGTCATAACGATTTCCCTTCAGGCAGATGCAATCATCATTTACAGAATAAAAACAGTGGGTGACCAGGAAACCTTGGGAACTGTCAATATCCGTCCCATCGGTGCTGGGTCCCTTGGCATGGGGCGCGATTTCGAACCTGCATTTTTCCACCACACGCCAGACAATTGCGGGTGGTGCAAATCTGAAATTGATGGGAGGAACTTCGTCGAAAAGTTCTGGCCACGGTCAAAGGCGGCGGGCACAGACCAACCGGACAACTGGATAAAGAGACTGACTCCCCAAAAACGCCGGATATTTTGGAGCCACTCTGATGTTTTCACGGTGAAGGCGGATTATCCTTTATGAAACCGGCTCCTGAAGGAGGCGCGGGCTGGGTGTTCTGCGTGGGCGGTTTGGCGCCCCGCTGCGTTGGTTCGGCTTGGCTCTGCTGTTTGGGAGCCATCAGCGTGGCGCCTTTCAGCAGGCGGCAAAAATCCTTCTTGCTGGTATGCTGATGGGTTCCATCCGTGAATTGAAGATTGGTGGCGGATTTGTACCGGACCTCCAGGCGATCCAGTTGGACAATACGGACGAATTCCGCCTGACATTTCCACACCTGTCCTTGTTGAAGCTTCATGGGCGTTATAAAAATTTCACCTGGGTTACAAATAAAGGGGCCTAAAGCTTTGAACCGATTCATTTTCGGTCGCTGCTGCCGCCCGTGACATGCACGGTTTTCCTGACCCACCGCCATCATGCGTTGAGCCAGGAGTGTTGTAAATGATTGTCATGATTTCAATTGCCCATGAAGCCGTATTCAACGGCTGGTCCTGGTCATCATCTTCCAAATATTTTGAAATCCCAAGGCACTTACGCCGCGGTAAAATCCTTGAGACAAAAAACTTTTGAGCCATCTTGACGGGAACCTTCCGTTGCGGTAAGGACTAGGGTTTATATATGAGCAAAACCGAATCACATCAATTTCAAGCTGAAATCCAGCAACTGTTGAACATCGTGATCCACTCTCTTTACACAGATAAGGAGATTTTCATGAGGGAGCTGATTTCCAACGCGGCGGACGCGTGCGAGAAGCTGCGTTTTAACCAGACCTCTGGCAAGGCGGTCTATCAACCAGATGTGGCCCCAGTGATAGATGTGACCACCGACGAAAAAGCCGGGACGGTGACCATCCGTGATACCGGAGTGGGGATGACGCATGGCGAACTTGTGGAAAACCTTGGGACGATAGCGCATTCGGGCACCAAGGCATTTCTGCGGCAGATAGCTGGAGACAGCAAACCGGATCTGGGATTGATTGGTCAATTCGGGGTTGGTTTTTATTCCGCCTTCATGGTTGCAACGCGGGTGACAGCGCTGAGCCGGTCTGCGGATCCGGATGAACCCGGGTGGAGCTGGACTAGCGAGGGCATGGGGGGTTATGAGCTGGCGCCCGGCGGGGATTTGCCTCGCGGCACCCAGATCACACTCAAACTCAAGGAAGATGCGCTGGAATTTGCCAAGGAAGCCACGGTGGAGGGCATTATTGAGCGTTACTCCAGCTTTATTCCATTTCCCATTCAGCTCAATGGCCGCCGCCTGAATACGGTTCAGGCCATCTGGGCCAGGAATAAAAACGACATCAAGGAGGAGGAATACAATTCGTTTTACACATTTGTGGGACACGACCATGACCAACCCTTGTTGCGTCTTCATTTCACTGCGGACGCGCCCCTGGCGATCCAGGCCCTCCTATTTGTTCCCAAACGAAATTTTGAAACCATGGGAATGGGCCGGATGGATTCCGAGGTCAATCTCTATTGCAGGAAGATTCTGATTCAGGCCAAGGCCAAGGGGTTGTTTCCGGATTGGTTGCGCTTCCTCAAAGGGGTGGTGGACAGTGAGGATTTGCCCTTGAACATTTCCCGGGAAACCATGCAGGACACCACCCTGATGCAAAAACTGAACAAGGTGTTGACCAGCCGCTTTTTGAAGTTTCTCGATGAGCATTCCGAAAAGGACCCGACCTCTTATGAGAAATTTTACAGCGAGTTCCAACGCTACCTCAAGGAGGGGGTGGTCACGGATTTCACCCATCAGGAAGCCTTGGGCCGCCTTTTGCGGTATGAATCCTCCAGCCTGGAGGCTGGGAAATTGACTTCGCTGGCCGATTATGTAAAACGCATGCCCGCCGACCAGAAAGAGATTTATGTGCTGCTGGCACCCAACCGTGCAGCGGCAGAAGCCAATCCCTACTTTGAAGTTTTTCGAGCCCGCAAATGGGAAGTGCTTTTCCTGAGCGATCCTTGGGATGAGTTTGTGGTGGAGCATTTGCGGGTGTTTGGCGGCAAAACACTTCGCCTGGCAGAAAAAGCCGAACTGAACCTGGAGGACAAACCCAAGGGAAGCCTATCCGAGGAAGCTGCAAAGGCTTTGGCTGGATGGTTGAAGCAAACCCTGGGGGACAAAGTTGGGGAGGTTCGCCTTTCTCAACGTCTGGTGGACAGCCCGGCGGTGATTGTGGATTCAGACAAACACATGACCGCCAGCATGCGACGCATTCTAAAAGCCATGAAACAAGATTCGCAGGAAATGGCAGGCGCCAAACACGATCTGGAAATCAATGTGGCGCATCCTCTGATGACGCAATTGGAGGCAATGAGACAGGAAGATTCCGCCTTGGCTGCGAGCGTGGCTGAACAATTGCTGGACAATTGCAAGGTGGCTGCGGGACTGCTGGAAGACCCCCGCCAGATGGTTTCACGGCTGAACCAGTTGTTGGAGCGGGTGCTGGCAAAAAAATAATGTGCCCCTGCGGCCCAAAGTGGCCGGCCCCGTCTTTTTGGAACTGACTCTGGGCAAAAAACCGCCTCCCCAAGCGGCATCCGCAGGGTTTGCCTGAGTATGCGGGGAACGCGCCACAAACCTGGTCTAAAACGGGGTTTGATGCCTTTTATTGTTCCCACCAAGGCTGCTCAAACCAATCCAAGTCCAGTCTAACCCGGTCTATGCACCCCGGGTCTTCCGTCTTGGCGCTGTTCACCAATTCTCCCACGGGATAAATGAAAAAGGGGCCAGCATAGGCCATTTGATTAATGGAATCCGAGGTCTGTCCGGGGATTTCCATCCATGCCAGCGCTTCCGCACCCCTTAAAATCACGGGCATGCGATCGTGCAGGGGTTGCAATGCCGGGCATGCCGGGCAGGTAATGACAGTATAGGCCGTTTCCGTCTCCTGCCCCTGATTTGGCGCACTGGAGCCGGGGCTGGTTGCATGGCGCTGAATGCCACCTGAACTCCACAAACCGGCCATGAAGAAGGGTTCCTGATCCTTCAGGACCACCCGGAAAGGTTGATGCCTGCCATTTCTTGTCTGCCACTCATAAAATCCATCTG
>DAIDJC010000063.1 GCA_027451565.1 Limisphaerales bacterium
GTGAATCACATGATTGGCGGGCGCACCCTGGCTTTGGAATCAAATCCCTGGTTCATGAGGGTGATAATATCATTGTGGTGGGGGTGAAAAACGATGGCGGCGTGGGTGGATTAAGTCCTGATGTGAAAGTGGTGTTGAAGGGAAAACCGGAACCTGTGAATTGGTCCCGCAGTTTGTTCAATGGCCTGGCGGAGGTGATTGTGCAATCCACGCAAAAGCCTGGAGCCATTCGATTGGAGGCTTACGCAGATGGAATAAGTCCAGCCGCATGCACCATTCAATCCGATGCTTGCGTGCTTCCCTCCTCCGTTCCATAAAAAAGCCGCCAAGATCAGTCTCGAAAAGAATCGGCTGGATGAAAGCCGGCCAATCCATGGCAGACGCCTTTGTATTCATTTAACGAGCTGGAAGCCATAACTCAGCCCGGCGGCCTTGAAATAAAGCCTGCATGCATTCTCCTGTTCACGCAGGCTCCAAGCATCCGTTGCGCATACGCAATACGGGTCCACCCAACCCCATCGCTTCCTCGTCATCATGGGTTACGTGGATCATGGGAATCCCAAAAATCTCGCGCACCTGTTTGAGATGGCCCAGGATTTTGATTTTTAAATCCCGGTCCAGGTTGGACAAGGGTTCATCGAGAAGCAGGAGGCGCGGCTCCGCCAGCAAGGCCCGCCCCAAGCTAACGCGTTGCTGCTCGCCACGCGACAACTGCCAAACCCGGCGTTCAGCCAGCGATTCCACCTCCAGCACATTCGCCACCTGTTCAAAAGACCACTTCCTGCTTGTTTCCAGGGTCCCTCCACCGTGACAGCCCTGGCCGTAGAGCATGTTTTGACGCACTGTGAGATGGGGAAACAAACCCAGATCCTGCGGCACGTAACCAATGCGGCGGTGGCGCAGGGGGATTTGTATCGAGGAGAAAGTGTCGGTCAGTGTTGTATCATCCAGTTGGATCACGCCCCTTTCCGGGCGTCGCCATCCTGCGATCAACTCCAGCAACGAGGTTTTGCCAGAACCCGAGGGTCCGCAAAGAGCCATGACCGGCCCGGATAATTCTGCCTCAACACGGAGGATAAAGGCGCCCAAGGTGAGCTTGACCTGGCTGAAAATCAGTTTCATGAATCGAACCTTTGGCGCCGCATCAGCCACTGACCAAACCAAACAGAGGAAAAAGCAAGAGCCACCGACACCGCCAGCAGGCGCTCTGCGGCCGCATCCTCACCCAATTGGACATGTTCAAATATGGCCAGGGCGAGAGTGGTTGTTTTTCCGGGAATGTTGCCTGCCACCATGATTGTGGCTCCAAATTCCCCCAGGGCGCGGGCAAAAGCGAGCAATACCCCGGCCATGATTCCCCGACCTGCCAAAGGCAGGGTTATGGAAACGAACACGCGCCACGGCCCGGCTCCAAGCGTGCCGGCCATTTTTTCCAATCGCGGGTCCACTTGCTCGAAAGCCACCCGCGCTGAGCGCACCAGCAAAGGAAAAG
The DNA here is from genome assembly GCA_027451565.1 of Limisphaerales bacterium. Lineage (GTDB taxonomy): Bacteria > Verrucomicrobiota > Verrucomicrobiia > Limisphaerales > UBA11358 > UBA11358. The sequence goes on from DAIDJC010000063.1 coordinate 1,493, forward strand.
ACATTACCGCCAGTGCCATCCAGACCGCCCGCCAGGTAAAAGCCACATCAAATCCAAGCGAATCATGCAACCAGCCACCCAGCCATCCGCGCCGCCCCATGACATCCAGCAATATCAGGCCCGTGGCCACCGGAGGCATCACCAGGGGCATGGCCACCAAGGTCTCGACCAGGGATTTACCAGGCCAGTCACCCCGAGCCAGGCACCATGCCGTGGCCAGTCCGAATGGGAGTATGCCCAAGGTGCTCAGAGCCGCCACCCATGCGGTAAATGCGGTAATTTGCCACTCTTCCAAATTCATCAGGGGTTCATCAAAAATCCTCTGCGACGGAATTCCCCCATCGCAGTGGTCGCGCAAAGGTAATTCAAGAAACTCCGGGCCGCCACTTCTGAAAACCCCCCTTTCACCAATGCGGCTGGATAGCGTATCTGCGGGCTTTTGCCCACAGGCACCGTGTAAACCACCTTCACACGCCGCGAAATAGCCGCATCCGTGCTGTACACAACTCCTGCATCCATGTTGCCCGACGCCACGGCAGCCAATGCCGCGCGAACATTTTCAGCGGGCACCACGCGCCCCTGAATCTGTTTCCATACGCCCTCCATCTCCAGCCATTTCCGGGCGTAAACCCCGGCAGGCACTGCTGCGGGATCCGCCAGGACCAGGCGCCCCACTTTCGGATCTGCCAGGTCACGGGCGCTTTTGATTTTCAGGATGCTTCCGGATGGAACCACCACGACCAGGCTGTTCCCCAGAATATCCCGCCGTGTTCCAGGCACCAAACAACCCTGCCGATCCAACAGGTTCATGCTGGCCTCATCAGCAGAAAAAAACACGTCGGCCGGCGCCCCTTCCCCAATCTGACGGGCCAGCAGGCTGGAAGCCGCGAAATTGAACCTTATCCGGTTGGTCGAGCCCCGCTCGTAGTCGGCGCCCACGGCCTGCAAGCTCTCCTTCAGACTGGCAGCGGCAAAAACCATCACCTCTGCGCCGCGTGCGGAAGCCACCAGGGCACAAATCAACCCGACCTGGAACAGCCACAAAACAGAAAGTGTCCATCGGGTCCTCATTTTTGATTTGGCTGAAACACGATTGGTGGATTTTTTCAAAAAGGAATGCGTGCGGACAGCACCAAATTGTTGCGCACCAACGGCTGGTCTGTTAACGCAACCTGGTATCCGAGCCCCAAGGTAACGCCCACGCGATGCCACATTGGAAACCGGCCCAGGATGAAACCGGGCGTGGCCATGAGCTGGCTCCTGCCACGCCGCGCGCTGTTGGGCCAATACGTTTCATTGAACTCCATTTCCGGCCAGAAATACCGGCCCACATGATATTGCAATGCCGTGTTGAAAAGAATGGGCGTGCCAGGCCCGCCGGTCGCGGAGCCATTGTCTGGAATGGCAATGCCAAGTGTGCTCTGAAAATCAAAGCGTCCCCAGCCCTTGCCTCCCGCCAGTGTGGGGGTGAAACCAAAATGATGAGTCGAAAACACATCGCTTCCGCTCGGCACGGATAGCCCCATGAACGCGGTCAATATGTAGTCCCCATGGTCCCTATCCGCAGAGAGCAGCCTGTATTTCAATAAAAAATTTTCGTCCGTCCAACCGCTTTTTCGAGGCTGGGTATTCTCAGTTTGCCAGGCCGGCAGGCCTATGATCACTTCCACCTGCCGGGCTGGAATCAATTCCACACCCTTTCCACCGCCATAGGAATACAGGCTTTTGCCCCCGGGCAGCGACTCCTGGTACTGGTCATACCTTAATTCTTGTTCCAGCCTTGGGGTCACCGTCACCAAGGGTGTGACCCAGCCTGGTTGCTCGGCCTGGGTGGCGCTTACCCGCTGCAACCAGTCATCCGTGGCATCGCGGACTTCATTGATAAAAGGACAGGCCAGTGAATTGGTTTCATCGGGACCCACAGCCACGCCGCCAAACGCCGGATGAGCCACACCCCAGCCCAGGGCCATCATCCCGGTGACCGCAAAACACAGCCAGCCTCTTGTTATTTGACTGGAAACAGGATGGGGTTTTTTTTGAGAAAAACGGGCACTATTGGATGCCATGACTGCTTGAAAATTTGTGCAGGCAATTCCCGGGCGGCTGGCAGCCTGTTCGCTGGGATTGATTTTCATGCTCAATTTAATGGCTTCCTTGATGGTGCTCCATGACAGTTTTTACTGGTTTTCCGCGCGGGTTTTGGCTGGCGGGAAACTGCCCCATTCGTTATATTTGTCAATATATATCGAAACCCCGGTTTCAGAGAGTCCATGCAGCGGGAACCCGGCTGAACCCGGGAATCAACCCGGCTTGGGAATGGGGCGAATGGAGGCGGCAAGTTTGGCGCCGCGGCGGCGGGCGTCGCGGGCGAGGTTGGCTCGAAACACCTTGAGTTGAAGGCGGAGCCGCGCATCATTGACACCCAGGATACGGACGGCCATGAGACCGGCGTTGCGTCCGCCACCAATGGCCATCGTGGCCACGGGCACGCCACCTGGCATTTGGACGATGGACAGGAGGGAATCCAACCCCTTTAAAGCCTTGCTTTCGACGGGCACTCCAATCACCGGCAGGCAGGTCAAGCTGGCGACCATTCCTGGCAGATGGGCTGCGCCTCCAGCGCCGGCAATGATCACACGCAGGCCGCGTTCCTCCGCGGTTCTCGCGTATTGGGCCATGGTCTCGGGCATTCGGTGGGCTGAAACCACGCGCACCTCGCATGGAACGCCAAACTCATGGCATACCTGGGCGGCGGGTTCGAGGGTGGGCCAATCTGAATCGCTGCCCATGATGATGCCAACCGTTGGGGGAGATGAATTTTTCATGGTTTTTTCCCGAATTGCAGAGCCGTGGCGGCTTCGAGGGCTTTGGATTCCGCGGCAGCCAGGGTTTGCCCCAAAGCCGTGACATGGCCCATTTTCCGTCCTGATCCGCTGGTTGTTTTGCCATAGATATGAACATGAGCGCCGGCCACGGCAAGCGCCTTTTCCAATCCATGGGGCTGTCCTGACCCGCCGCCTGCCCCCAGCAAGTTGATCATGACTGCGGCAGGAGCCACCATGGCGGTGGAACCCAGCGGCCAGCCCAGCACCGCCCGAACATGGTTTTCAAACTGTGAACATTCACAGGCTTCTATGGTATAGTGCCCGGAATTATGCACGCGTGGGGCCAGTTCATTCACCAGGACTTCGCCTGTTTTGGTTAAAAACATTTCCACCCCAAAACTTCCCACCCCTCCGATGGTTTCAATGGCGCGGCAGGCAACATGGGATGCCTGGCTTGCCACATCAGGGGGAATATTGGCCGGGGCTCGAACCACGTGGCAGACATGGTCCTTTTGAACCGTCTCCACCACGGGATAGACCGCCAGGGCCCCATCCCGGCCCCTGGTCACCATAACCGCCAATTCCCGGGCAAAGTCGCAAAAAGCCTCCACATACAAAGCTTGACGGTCACCCCTGAGCACCGCCCAGCCGGTTTCAATGTCCTGCGGGCCACGGAGGGTGAAATTGCCTTTTCCATCGTAACCATTTCTGCGGGTTTTCAACACCAGCGGCCAGCCCCATTCCTGTCCAAGGCTCTCCATTTTTGAAACCTGATCCACTCCGGCAAACCGGGGCAAGGCCAACCCGGCGCGAGCCAGCGTTTCCTTTTGGATCAATTTATCCTGAACCTGGGCCAGCGTGGGGGTGCCTGGATGCAGCACATGCCCCGCACGTTCGATCGCAGCCAGGGCTTCGACATTCAGGAATTCATTTTCCAGCGTCACCACGTCCGCCTGCGCCGCCCATTTAAGAAGCAAACTGGCATCATCCCAATCCCCCACCCATGTGTCATTGGCCAAAGGCGCCGCCGGCGTGGAGGGGTTGCGCTCAAAAATAACCACATCGCATCCCAGTTCGCGCGCCGCCAGAGCCGTCATCTTGGCCAACTGGCCTCCGCCAATGATCCCAAGGCGCGCCGGCACCGGCGTTTTTGAATTTGCGGACAATGACTGGTCTATCGTCTCTTTCATGGTCATAAATGCCCCCCGGCGGCAGGGCTTTGATTAAAAACCGCCAATGAAAAAAAATTTTGTAATATCCAGTCATGCATGACCCGCTCTTGAATAAATCATGGAACCTTGCGGGGCAAGAGCATTGCATCGGCGAACGCGGATGCCCCTTGGCGTGGCCGGATAAGGGCGGAAGAACGGTTGCGCCCCTTCCCTTAACGAGGCGCGACATGGAGCCGCGACCAACCACCATCGGGCGGGTGAAAATCAGACCGCTCCAGAAACGGTGGCCTGCTCCACGGGCAGGGACACGCGCACGATTCCGGATGGCGACGGAACGATCTCGAGCTTGCCATGGTGACTTTCAATGATTTTTCGAGTCACGGCCAGCCCCAGGCCCAGCCCCACGTTCCGAGTGGTGTAAAATGGCGCTGGAATTTTCCGGGCTGCCTCGGCGGAAAAACCTGCCCCCGTATCCTGCACCTCGATGGTTAGTGATTGACCCTCATCCACGCCGCCTGCCTGGAGCCTGACTCCAACTTGGCCTCCCTTTGGATTGGCTTGAATCGCATTCAACAGGATCTCGGAAAAGGCATGTTTCAGGGCGGGCCGGTTGCCGGAAATGATAAAGGGCCTTCCGCCGCTTTCCATTTTTAAAAGGGCAGACTGGGAGGGTTGCTGGCGCATGGCCTCCTGATAGGCATCCTCAATCAACTTTTGCACTGGAAACACCTCCTGCTCCAGGAAACCGTCCCGGGCCAGAAAGCGCATCTGGTTGATCAAGCGTGTCACCCGCTTCACGCCATCGCCCATGGCATGGTCCAGGGACTCCCTAAATTCCGGGTCATTGATTTTTTCAGCCAGCAGTTGGTGGTGGGTGGAAATGGGCACGAGGGCATTACCCACTTCATGAGCCAACCGGTCTGCCATGGTCTGGACCAGGCGCAGGTTTGCCGTTTCCAACTCAAGCTTCTTCAGGCGCTCTGACTGGGTGAGATCATCCGCCGTAAGCAGGGCGGAGGTGGTGATGGCGGCATTTTCACTCTGGAACGGCACAATCGTTATTTTGTATAGGGTGCCCGGTGAATTTTGAGGTTCGAAATCAAAGGGTTCGAGCGCCACGCCCGTTTTTAAAACCTGATAAATTTTCGAGCCAAGCGCCTGGGGTATGTCACTGAATTCCAAGCCGCCGGTCCTTTCATTCTTTCGTCCAAAATGTCGCCGCGCGGATTTATTGGCATGCAAAACCTTCAAGTCCCGGCTGACCACCACGCATGCGCTGCTCAGTTCCCGCAGCACATTCGTCATCATTTCATGATTATCCGCAAGTTGATCGTGCAACCAAATGTTTCTCAAGCCCAGCCCGACCTGTCCCAACAAGTGAAAAATAAGCTCAAGTTCCTGATTAACCAGTGATTCACCGGTCAAGCGACTGTCAAAAATGGCAATGCCCACCATTGTTTCCCGGTCCAAAATGGGCACTGCAACCTGGGCTCCCAACAAGTCAAATTCCCGTTGGATCTCCAGGTCCATTCGGGCTTCTTCCGAATCACGCCTTAAAATCCGGCCGGATCTCATCAAATGCCCTCCCACCCCGCTCTCGAAAGACAATTCCAAATGCTGAAGCAATCCAGATGAAATCCCCAATGCGGCCACGGACTTCAACCTGCGCAAGCCACCGGGATTATTTTTTGATGATTGGCCTTCAACAGGTTGTGCCAAAAAAACGGCTGAGCGGTTGATGCTGAGCATTTCCCTTAAAAACTGCAAAAACTGCTTGAGCATGGCCTCAGCATCAAGGGAGTGAGTCAATATGCAGGAAAAATCCCGAAGAATCCCAAGCGTTTCCCCCGGGACCGCAGAGGATTGGGAGGCAGCAATTTGGTTGGATCGCGAGGGTCCGGTATCCTGGGCGCGGGTGTAAGCGGGAGACTTGGATGCCGCAGCCGGTTTGGCCAGACTTTCCAAGATGGAATTGACCAGCCTCGGGCGCACTGGTTTGGTTAATACATGGGTGACACCCCTTAAAAAAGCCTCTTCTTCCCAATCTGATTGAACTGAATCCGTATAGGCAATGATGGGAGTTTTAGAATCACGTCTGCGCAGGCGTTCTATCACCCAAACGCTTTCCACCCCCAACAATTCCGCATCCAAAACGCAAGCAGTGACCAAACCGTGAACCAATAAAGGTTCGGCATCCTCCACATTCAGCCTATGGACAACCTTGTATGACTCTTGATTTAAAGCGTTTGTAACTGAATTGGCAAAATCCGGATGCGGAGAAAGCACCAAAATGGTTTTCATGGGGTTTAGTATAAAAAACAAACTGCACCGTCCATAATTTGAGCATTATTTTCCACCAATTTCTGCTTGTGGTCAAATGAAAGTTGTTTGGACGCGGAAAAAATTGGTGAATTTGCCATTTGAAATCTATTTGGGAGAAAACTTAAGTCTGCGGTGGAGGGGAAGGGTTTTGCAAGCAAAGGGGTCGAGACCGCAAACTCCACAGCAAATCAACTCAGGAAGCAGCCGAACCATCAAGGATGCGCATGAGGGTTTTACAATCTTTTGAGAAGCGCAAGGGGAGTTGGCGCCTTTCCACCCCTAAAACTTTGCCTTGGGATGGTAGGAAAAGCGAAAATAGCATCAGGGAGTTTGGGAATGGTTTGCCTGGGGACGAATCCGGTTGAGGGCTAAAGATGCAATTTCCTTGGCGGCGGGGATGCCCAGGGCAAAAGATGCCAGGAAGTAGGCTGCGGCGGCCATGCAAGCCGGGACAAACACAGATCCCAACTGTAGAGGGATGGAATTATGGCCCAGGTGGCTTTCCCATTCATAGCAAACGCCCAGGGAAATCAAAGCCGCGAGGAGGGCGGCCCCAAAGAGAGGGAACAGGCTTTTTTTGAGTGGATTCATGTCGAGCCGCACCAATTTTTTTCTCAAGGCAAACACCAGCAGGGCTGCGTTGCAGCAAGAGGTAAGGGTGTTGGCAATGCCCAAGCCGCCTTGTTTAAGTGGGACCACCAGGAGGGCGGCCAGGATCAAATTAATGACCAGGCAAAAAACGCTGATTTTCATCGGGGTAAGGGTGTCGCCCAAGGCGAAGAAGGCACGGGCGAGCACGTTGACCGTGGAAAAAGCCACGAGACCCGGCGCGAGACAAACGAGCGCCAGGGTGGCTCGTTGAGTGGAGAAGGCGGTGAAATGAGTGCCGTGTTCAAACAGCAGACGGATGATGGGTTGAGCCAGGGTTACCAACAAAACCGCCGCGATCAAGTTTGCGAAAAGCAGGGAACTGAGACCTTGTCGCAGCGTGGTCCTGAACTCGGGATAATTTTTATCCAAAGCCAGGCTGCTCAGGGCGGTAAGGAGATAGGTGGCCAGTGAGATGCCAAACATGCCTTGGGGCAGTTCCATCAGGCGGACGGCGTAATTGAACGAGGCATTAATCTGTGGATTGATCCAGAAAGCGATGGCTTGGACGAGAGTGACATTGATTTGGAATGCCGCCACGCCGATGGTGCCCGGGATCATTTGGCGCACGACGCGCTGCACCGTTTGATTTCCCCAAGGTGAAACCCAGCGGAAACGGTATCCTTCCCTCCAAAGGGATGGCAATTGGAAGGCGGCCTGCGCGATGCCAGCGGCGAGAACCCCGTAAGCCAGGGCAAAAATCCTTACCGGCAAGCGTTCGCCTGGCGGCAAGCCGTTGCCCATTTGCGGGGCGAGCCAGAGCACAGAGGCGATCATGACCAGGTTCAAGGTTGCGGCGCCCATGGCTGGAATAAAAAAATGCCCCCGGGCATTGAGCATGCCCATGAAAGCTGCCGCCAGACAGACGAAGAGCATGTAGGGAAACATAACCCGCAAGAGGCGCAGGATGAGGATGGATTTGGACGAAAGCCCCCCTGAAATCAGAGGGTGCGCCAAAACGGCTGCCGAATGGGATCCGGCAGGGATGATGGAAGGATCTGCATGGGCGGGGGCCAGGAAAGCCAGGACAAGGGAGATGCCACCCACCACCACGGCAATGATGATGCAGGCGGAAAATACCAAGCCAGAGAGGACCGCATTGGCTGCCTGCCACATTTCAGCCTCGCCGCACAATTTCTCCTTTTCCTTGAATATGGGAATGAAGGCGGCAGTCAGGGCTCCTTCACCCAGCAATCTCCGGAAAAGATTTGGAATTTGGAAGGCAAATATAAATGCCCCGGCCACCTGGCTATCACCCATGAACCAGGCATAAAACATTTCCCGCACCATTCCCAGAACACGGCTGGTGAGGGTGGCAGCGGCCATGGCCCCCGAGGCTTTAAGCATTTTTGACACCCGGCGATTCTCACGAAAACGCGGCCCGGGATCAAAGGGAATTCTCCAGACCCGCCCCAAGAAAGGGGAGCGCATCTCTGTTGGGAGGATTTTTGTGAGGGGCAGGGTAAAAAACCCTCCGGGCAGCGATGCATTTGCCCATGGGCTTCGTTGGCTCGTTATTTACAGCCCTCTACGGGGATGCTCGGAACCCGCGGCCCAGACCGCAGCCAAAATCACCAACCGCAGGCTACCTTCAACTTTTCAGACATTCACTTATACAATTTCGGGGCCGCCTCCCTCTGAACATTGGAATAAGACGTAGAAACGCAAAAAAGACGGCTCCGGTGTTGATTAAAAACCCTTCAGAAGGCTCAGGAACGCTCGCTGTTGAAAAACTAATGTTGTCCAAACCGATTTCTGAATCACCATTGCCACCAAATTCCAATGTTTCAATCTGGCCATCCATATAGGAAGGAATATTGGCTCCGTAAACATTGAAAACGGTGCCCGTATGAAGCAATTCATAAGAAAGACTTTGTCCACCCAACATTAAATAAAAATTATCAAGTCTGGGTGTCCCGGATCCATTGAATGCTTCGAACTGCAATGAAGCGGCGTTGCCTGGAACCATTGCAGTCTGATTTATCTGTGATTCATCTGAAATATGCACGCTGTAATTCCCGCTAAGTGCAAGGTTGCCACCAACCAATACGACCGAATTATCCCATTGATATTGCGGATCTAAAGTGTACGTCATAAGATTATAAATGTCGTTCGGTACGATCATCCAGCCAGGCAAAGCGTTGGCGACGGACACTGGGTACTCGCCAATATTGGAAACGGACGGAATGTTTTGAGCCGATTCGAAGTTCAAATTGACAAAACCCTGCCCGAAAGTCGAAATGGACATTGCGGTAGCGACAGACAATGAGGCTATAACTTTCATACTATTCCTTTCTTATTGTTTGCTTTTTATGTATCATTTTAGTCATGCTTTGGTCCATCCGATTGTTTCCAACCACATTTAGGGAGATGAAAGAGAGCTTTCAGGATTATCGCCATCTGGAAAATTTGTAAAATCATAAATATCATTAAAAGCACCATTTGTATTGATTTCGAACACGTTTCCATTTCCGTAAATTCCTCCATTCTCAGTTGTTCCATAAATGGAATTGCCTTGCACGATTAAACCAGCGTTGGGATTTTCTCCATCAAAAATCTGAAAATTATGCAAAATGTTGTATCTGGAGCCATCCAAACCAAGGCTGAATAAGGTTCCATATCCCTCAAAGCCTCCATTGCGTGTTATGCCGTAAAGAGAGTTTTTAACCAAAAGCAAACCATCATATGGGTTGGCTCCATCTGGAGTGTTTGTAAAGACATACAAAATATTTTCAGAACCACCTTCAATATCATAATTGAACACGGTGCCAGAACCATTATTCGAAACGCCCCCGCCATTAGAGGTTGTCCCGTAAAGAATATTACTTTGAACAATAAGGACACCTTCCGGGTTTTGGCCATCAGGTGAACCTGAAAAATTATGCACATTTTGGTAACCCGTTCCGTCAGTATTAATTTTGTATAGAATGCCATAATAATTGGCCCCACCCCCATATGTGGTTCCATACAGAACATTACTTATACAAACCAGAGCTGATCGAGGATTAATACCGTCCCCGCTTGCGGCAAAACTATATACATTTGCGAATCCAGAACCATTTGTATTGATTTTGAAAATCATTCCATTAGAATTTGTACCTCCCATATTCAGTCGTTCCGTACAATGTATTACTAATTAAAAGGAGGCTTCCAAATGGCGTATTACCGTCATCAGTAACTGATCCAAAACAATGCATCACAAAATTTGTTTTGCTTCCAATAGAATAACTAAATATAGTTCCAGAGCTGTTCTGCCCTCCATGTTTTGTGACGCCATAAAGGGTATTTCCCGATAAAACCATTTTTTTTATTGGGTTTTGTCCGTCAGGACTCCCTGAAAAACTATACAAAATGGATTCCTGCCCATTTGTGTTGATTTCATAGATTGTACCACTACCCGACGATCCTCCATAATAGGAGGTTCCATATACATCATTTGAAAAAATATTACCCCCCTGGGTTGAATTTCCGTGTAGCTCTCGATGTGGGTTGTTATTTGGCCGTTTGGAGCGGCTTCATACCATTGCCGCTGCCAAACCTGGCTGTTGGCGGCCTTGCTGGTTATGACATACGGTGTGGTAGGAGGAACATTGGCCGGAGGGACTGCAACAACGGCGCTGCTCTGTGCGGACACGGCACAAATGCCCGGCAGGAATGTCATCAGCGAAACGAATAGAGTTTTAAGTTTCATTTAAAACAGCCCCCTTGAATTCTGACACGAAATGACCGCTTGGAGCACCTCCATCGTCCAATTCGATTGGCCTTGATCATTTTATTAAGAGGTGGAGTCTTGGTTATTTGGCCTAACAAGGTACGAGCAGACCCTCTCCCCCCTAAAGGATGATTGAATTCTGATTAATCCGAATCTAGCACATCCAATTCATACCGTCAAGCAAAAATCGCAAAAATTTTACAAAATGTTTTTCTGAAATGCGCATGGCGGGTCACAACGCGCCGTCTTTTCATTCAGGCTATAGGAAAACAATTAAAAACTGAATCAGCCGGGGCAGTCCCCCAGGGTCTTTTTTTAAAAATGATAATGGGTTGAAGGCCATGGGGTAAAAGTTTTTCTAGACAACCGTGCCTGTTTTTGCTTTACTACGATTGGATGAAAGCGAATTCAAAAAATGAATCGAACCGTTTCAACGCGTCCGGCATCCAAGTGCGGGCGATCAAGAACGATGAGGTGAAGTGGTTTGATGAGAAGCTGGATGACCATCATTATCTCGGAGCAGGCCGGTCGGTGGGCGACTATTTGCGCCAAGTGGTGGAACGGGATGGCCAACCGGTGGCCTTGTTGGTTTGGGGACCGGCCTGCTACGCCCTCAAAGATCGTGATTTGTGGATTTCCTGGAGTGCTTCCCAGCGGGTCGAGCGGTTGAAACTTGTTGTGCAGAACCGGCGGTTTTTATTGCTGAAGAACAAGGGGGAGAGCCCCAATCTGGCCTCGCAAGCCATGGGGGCGGCATTGCGGTCCTTGCAGGCACAATGGCAGGAGCGTTTTGGCTACCAACCCCTGTTGGCGGAGAGTTTCACCGATCCGGAAGCTTACGCAGGGACCTGTTACAAGGCCAGCAACTG
>DAIDJC010000064.1 GCA_027451565.1 Limisphaerales bacterium
TTTGAACGAGTGACATGGGTGGTTTGAAACGTGCCGGGCCAGCAGACTGCGCTGGTCTGCCAGCACTGTTGACATGAGTTTGAGCTTGCCCTGCAGGTCTCTGGGAGGTTTTTCCATGGGCGAATCATGAATTCCGCGTATGCCAAGCGTCCAAACCGCCTCATAATCCCCGCGCGATTCGGCATTATCCTCCCAAACATGGCGAATGGCCTCGCCATTGAGGGCATAATTCCAGGGGCCTTGTTTCTGCTCATTCCAATGCACATTGTTGTAAAGCATCGGTTCGCAATGGGAGGAACCGGCCACCACCCCGTAGCGATCGGCCAACATGGCGTTTTCTGGAACGGCGCCAAACTCCGTGCTGCATTTGTGCATGGCAGGCCAGATGTAGTTAAGCCTCAGGCGCAACATCAATTCAAAAACCCTTTCATAGGTCTTCGGACCGATGTTGCCAAAAACAGGATCATACGTTTTTGACGCCCACGGATTGAGTCCCCAATCCTCGTCATTGATGAAAAAGCCCCGATATTGGACGGCCGGTGAATCCATATGTGGCGAAGTCAGCTTGAAACCCAGGCCATCCTGGTGCCGCACTGGCACATCCGCCCACCAATACCAGGGCGACACCCCGATTTGTTCAGATAGATCCATGAACCCATAGGCCGTCCCACGCCGGTCGCTTCCCACAATCACCAATGCGCGATCCACGCCCGGAAATGGATTCGTCACCATTTCCCACAGCGTCCCCTCCCAGCGCCCCTGGACTTTATCCAAGTCCTGCAATTTCCCGGCCCCGGCCAGGGCATCCACCCATGCGCTGTGATGAAGCGTTCCTGCAATGATCATCTGGCTTGCGCCCGTGGGTGCGGGCTTCACTTCCGGGAGTCGGCCGGTCACCCGCTGCACGTCTCCTGCAAACAAGCCCGCAGCTAGCCGAACCACCTCGTAATCGTTGGTGTCCACCACAATTGCGGCCATGTCGCCAGGATCCGGGCCGGCCAGGTTGATGATGTCGGTATCCTGCGGGGAGATGCTTGAAATCTCCAGATTCGCGGCGCTTCCAGGCAGCACCCAACAGGATAGAAGCATTCCTGCGCATAAAAAATATTTTGAAAGAAAGTTCTTTGGAATCAGTGGCATTTGATTTTCCTTTTCTTAGAGCAATCCATTTTTCCGCATCCAGTCCAGAGCGTCTCCGGGCCATGCCTTGGCGGTGCCTGTGCAACGCAAACCGTAACCATGGCCGCCGGTGGTGTATAATTTGAATTCATTTGGCACCCCCGCCTCATCCAGGGCCGCATGATACAATTTACTGCCATTCACAAAGGTTTTATCGTCTTCATTGTGCACAATCAGTGTCGGCGGAATTTTTGCCCTCAGGTTCAGATCCGGTGAGAGACGCCCGTTGCGGTCTTCAAGGTAGGCTGGATAGACAAGCACCACAAAATCCGGACGACAACTCAGCCCGTCAATGCTGTCCACCGGGGCATAATCGCGCGAGTCAAACAAACTGCTGGCTTTTGCCGCCAGATTACCACCCGCCGAAAAACCGATGATGCCTATCCGGCTGGGGTCAATTTTCCAGGCAGCAGCTCGTGATCGCGCCAGACTGATGGCGCGTTGCGTGTCCTGGAAAGCGCCGTCCCGGTTGTTGGGGGTCCTGTATTTCAAAACTGCGGCGCTGATGCCATTGGAATTCAACCACGCCGCAATGTCCGAACCTTCCTTGTCAAATACCACGTAATTATACCCGCCGCCCGGGCAGACTATCATCAGCGGCGCATTTTCCTTTTGCGCCGGGTAGAGGGACAGGGTTGGGCAACTCACATTGGTGATGCGCCTGGCATCGGTGCGTTCAGGTGTCCGCAGCATTTCAGGGGCATCCGCACCATGGCCGGGCATTTTCCCCTCGGGCCAGAGGTCAACGGTCAAAGCCGCCGAGTTCATCAGGGCAGCGACCTGAAGTTGAAGCATCGCACGGGCGTAGCGCACGCCCAATTCGCGCTGCGAATCAGAGTTGAAATGCAAATGATCACCCTTGTCGGCCAATCCTGCGGAATCAGCAATCCCTGTATGCGGCACATCTTCAGGAATGCGCAGGAGGGCCGTGCGCACGATTTCCGCATAGGGCAGTTTTTGCGGGTTCAAAAATGTCCCCAGTTGTCCGACCACCACCGGCAAATTCGGCTGACCCAGATCCTGCCGAAAATCCCGGATCATCCCTGCGAGCCGCGATTCGTAAGTTTCGGCATCTGCCTTTCCTGACGAATCTGATTCTCCTTGGTGCCAAAGAATGCCTGAGAGAATGCCCGTCTGCCTCGCAAGCCTGGCCTGACCCAGTGCGTGCTGGTAAAGATCGCCCCCTTTGATCCAGCGCCGGAGAGGCGAACCGCCAACCGCGCAGGGCACCAATCCAATGACGCCATTGGGATCCGCCTGGAGCATGGCTTGGGCGAAAGAATGACCCGGCCCCACACCGGGCTGGGTGCGTCCGGTCTGCTCATGCAGAGGATCCCGAGCCAGCACCCAATGTCCATCGGGCGTCATGGCTAGGATTTGGGGATTGGTTTCCTGGCTCCAGGGAGTGATTCCCCCGCGTCCGGCCATGTTGGACTGGCCCATGAGAAGGTAGATATGAAATTGATTCTTGGGCGGAAACTGAACCACTGCCACCGGGGCAGTGGGAACGGTTGCCGCAAAAACCTGCTGGAGAATGGCAGCAGCACAGAGAAAAGCCACAGACAAAAGAAACATCTGGGACCGTTTTGGGTGAAAACACATATGCGTCTGGGATGAAGTTGCAGTCAGGGGCCGGTCAGGACAATCAGCCTGTCTTTGGAATCCTTTGGGAATGGCGCAACCCGTGCATCAAACCCCGAAGCTCCGCGAGACCCCGCATCCGTCCAATGCAGGAATACCCTGGAGTGATGCCTTGCGGCTTGCCAAGGTCGTCCATCATGGTGTGGCCATGGTCAGGGCGGAAGGGAATCTGCCAGTCGTGCCGCCCCAACCGGCGGCGCTCGTCGGATTCGCCCAGCAAGGCTGACATGACCGCAGGCATATTCACCGAGCCTGACAGATGATCCGCCTCAAAAAAAGATCCATCCGGTTCGTGCTGCACATTGCGCAAATGCACCGCATGAATGCGCGGGGCGAACCGGGCCGCCATCATGGGGAGATCGTTATCCTTCCTTGCCCCGAAAGAGCCGGTGCAGAAGCACAGGCCGTTGGCCGGGCTGGAGGATATTTTGAAAAGCGCCTCCACATCCGGCGCAGTGGAGACAATGCGGGGCAAGCCCAGCACCGGAAAAGGCGGGTCATCGGGATGGATGGCCAGCCGGATACCCATCTTCTCCGCAGCGGGAACCATGGCCTCCAGGAAGCGGGCCAGGTTGCAGCGCAGGCTTTTTTCATCCATCCCATGAAAAGCAGCGAGCCTCGCCCGAATGTCTTCCAGGCTCAACCCCCATTTCACTCCCGGAAAGACGTCAATGATACTTTGAACAAATGCCTTGCGCGCGCCATCATCCAATCCGTTCCACCAAACGCGTGCGCGCTCCGTCTGCTCCGCGGAATAATCCGCCTCAGCGTTTTGGCGTTTCAGGGCATGTATCTCAAAAGCGGCGAATTTCACCGGGTCAAACCGCATGCATTCCGATCCATCCGGCAGGCGGTGTTTCATTTCCGTGCGGACCCAGTCGAGTGCCGGCATGAAATTGTAAACCACCACGAATATTCCCTCCAATGCCAGATTTTGAAGCGATTCCAGGTAATTATGGAAAAGTTGTTTCAGGTCGCCGCGTCCGCTTTTGATGTCTTCATGGACCGGCACAGACTCCACCACCTCCCATCTCAACCCCGCGTTGGCCAGGGCATCCTTGCGCTGCCGGATTAAATCCCTCGGCCAGGCTGCGCCATAGGGGATCTGGTGCAGGGAGCTGAACACCACTGTGGCTCCAGCCTGGCGGACATGGCCCAACGGCACCGGGTCCCCAGGTCCAAACCACCTGAATCCCTCGGCCAAAAATAATGCGCTGTCCGGTTTTGTATTCACTTTCAAACCCCGGTATAAGCTCCAAATCCGCCGTCCACAGGCAATATTGTGCCCGTCACAAACCGGGAGGCTTCTGACAAAAGATAATGAATGGCCCCGTGCAATTCTGATGCCTCACCAAACCGGCCAAAGGGGGTTTTCCCAATCACCAGGCGCCCGCGGTCGGTGTGCGTGCCATCTTCATTGGTCAAAAGCCGCCGGTTTTGTTCTCCAATGAAAAATCCCGGCAATACGGCATTGACCCGGACCTTGCCGGCAGTGCGGCGAGCCATGTCCACCGCCAGCCAGCGCGTAAAATTCTCCACCGCCGCCTTGGCCGCTGAATACCCCACCACCCGTGTGACCGCCTGTGGCGCTGATGCAGACGAAAAATTGACAATGGCCCCCCTCCCCTGTTGCATCATCGCCGGGGTGAAAACGAGGGAAGGCAAAACCGTTCCATGCAAATTCAGATCCACCACCTGTTGAAAGGCCTCGAAGTCCAGGTCGGCAAAATTTTTGTCCGGGGGAATGGTGGCGCCAGGCTGGTTGCCTCCGGCGCCATTTATCAGGCCGTCAATGGCGCCCCAGGCTTTTAGAATGACATCCCGCGCCTTTTCCAGCGCCGGACGGTCCAGCACGTCCGCCACCAACCCCATGCACTGGGCATCTCCTGTGCGACTCCTGCACCGGGCCAGGGCGGCATCCAGCTTGTCCTGCGTCCGGCCCAGGTAAACAACCCGGGCTTTTTGAGCGGCCAGATAATCCGCCGCCGAGCCAGCCAGCGCCCCTGTGGCGCCCGTGATGACAATCACACGCCCGGAAAGATCGAATAGTTGATTCATGATGAAAAGTTAATCCCAATGCCGTGACAAATGCCACCTTCTTTCAACCTAACCGCCCGGTGCCATCAATGACTCGAAACACCCAAGTAGTGATGCTGACCGTGTATGAAAACACCAACATTATCTTTAATGCCCTTTCCTCGGGCGCCAGCGGGTACCTCCTGAAACAAAGCTCCCCGGAGCAAATCATCGAAGCCATCCGGGATGTGCATGCGGGAGGATCCCCCATGACCAGTCATATCGCACGAAAGGTGGTGGCATCCTTCCAAAAGTGCGGTCGAGGTATGAGGCCACTTCAGTGCACCAGCAACAAGTGGAAAAATTGAAGGAAACAACCAGTTGATGCGGGCTGAATCAATCCGGCCCCGTGCTGCACCATGGGAAAAGCCAGGGGCGGAGCCGGGACCTCAAGATCAAGTCCCTCCCCGCATTCAATAAGCCGCGTAGCCGATCCTGTTGGCGTCTGAAATGGCCCAGCGGTTGATGGGACTCAAAGCCTGCGGGAATTTAATGAACAAGGCGCTTCCATCGGTAATGGCAAAATTGGACCCGCCTCCACCCAACCCTGCCGCGCGATCCGCAGCGCTGGCACCGTGGGCGCTTTGATCCAGGATGCCGTCAAAATCATTCCCCGCCAAACCCTCATTCAAGTCCATGTAAAAATCACCATGGGTGGCGGTCTTTTCGCCCAGTAAAAAGGTGTCGCTGGGATGCACAATCGCGGATTGTTTCATGCTATCACCCAGATTCAAACCCTGCGGGTCAGTTCCCCCATTGGCAAAAACATCATTCCAGCCATTGATGAAATAACTTCTGGGCGACCCATCCGCCACATTGGTGACACCGGTGTCGCCGGCCGTCATGGGGTGGTCCGTGGGTTCGCTGGGGCAAAGCAGCAATTTCACGTTGCGCCCGTACTGGTCGTACATGGCATTGGGCCAGCGGCTGACATCCGAACGAGGCGGGTAATAGCCATGGTTGTCGTCCACGTACATCTCACTGGCAATGCTCAATTGGCGCTCGTTATTCAGGCAGGCGATGGTTTTTCCGGATTCCTTGGCGCGGCCCAGGGCGGGCAGGAGCATGGCAGCCAGAATGGCAATGATGGCAATGACCACCAATAGCTCGATCAAGGTGAATCCAGCGCCAGCCGTGACACCGTACTCACCCGGGTTGTCGCAAAAATAGACCCGGCCTAAGGATTTGCCACCACCCGCCATTTGAAATAGTCTCATAACCTTGAACACTTCCCGAGCGTCTGCTCTCTGATATGGACGGGTCAGCCCGGAAATGTGTTACATACAATTTATGACAAAAAAGAATGTCTGGCTATTCCTTTTTCTGGTCGTTCTCACCGGGTTTTACCTGTCTTATTTCACAGACTGGTTTCACTCACCCATCATCCACATTTCCCATACCATCCGCCAATCCCATTTCCGGCCCCAAAACAAAGTCCCCGCCACACTTGTTATCTTCGGATTGGAACCCCGCGGCCTGCGGCTGAACACGGTCAAGGTTGTGGATTTGGATGACTACGAAAAAAACCCCGAAACCCTCCCGGTCTGGCAGTTGATATCAGACACCCGGTCCATGCCGGTGCATGAAATCATTTATGGCCAGGGCATTCGCGGCATGCATCCCTTGGTGGCTGGCCGGGGCGCCACGCCCCTTCTAGAGGGTCGGGTTTACAGGATTTTCATCTCTGCTGGCAGGGCAAAAGGCGTGCATGATTTCCACCTGGGCACTCTCCCTGCGGATTCTGCCGCCACTTCCGCAGCGCCCAAGTCCTGAGACTCCCACCCGCCTCGGACAGCACGCCAAGGAACGGGACCCTGGCCTATCAAAGAATTATCCCAGCCACTCACCCTTCCTTCAACCCTTGGGAAAAAACGGCCTTCCTCATCAGGCAACGCCCGCATCAGCGCTGGAACAGGCGTTGGCCACGGGTTGGGAGCCGGGAAAATGGCAGGCCGCCCAATGACCCGAAACCACCTCAGCCAGAACCGGCTGCTCCTCACGGCAGCGGGGTTGAGCCACCGGGCAGCGGGGATGAAAAGGACAACCCGGGGGCGGATGAATGGGAGAAGGCACATCGCCCTGCAAAACCTGTCGGCGGATGCGCACCTCGGGATTCACTTCCGGCACGGCTGAAATCAGCGCCTGGGTGTAAGGATGCTGGGGTTTTCGGATGATGGCGCGGGCATCAGCCACTTCCACAATCCGGCCCAGATACATCACCATCACGCGGTGGCTGATATGCTCCACCACCGCCAGGTCGTGGGCAACAAAAAGGTAGGCCATGCCGCGCTCCTGCTGCAGGTCCCTCAGCAAATTAATGATCTGGGCCTGCACCGAAACGTCCAGGGCGCTCACCGGCTCGTCGCAGATGATTAATTCCGGCTCCACGGCCAGCGCCCGGGCTATGCCAATCCGCTGCCGCTGTCCTCCAGAAAATTCATGGGGATAACGCTGGGCATACACAGGATCCAAACCCACGGACCGCAGCAGCTCTGCTATTCGCTTTTGCCGCGCACCGGTGCTGCCAGCCAGGTGATGGATATCCAGCGCCTCGCCCACAATCTGCTCCACCGTCATTCGCGGGTTGAGCGAGCCGTACGGATCCTGAAAAATCATCTGAAACATCCGGCGCTTGCGGCGCAATGGATCCCCTTTTAAGTGGGTGATGTTTTCGCCTTTTAAATATATTTCCCCGGCTGTGGGTTCCACCAGGCGCATGATGGCCCGTCCCAAGGTGGATTTTCCGCAGCCACTCTCGCCCACCAAGCCGAGCGTTTCCCCGGGTGCCAGTTCCAGGCTCACCCCGTCCACGGCCCGGACAAACTCCCGCTTGGAATTGAGCCATCCCGCCTTGACGGGGAAATGGACCTTCAGGTTTTTGACTTCAAGGATACTCATGTGGCATCTGGTCCGGGAGAATCCCATATTCCTGCCCGGAGCCAAAGTGAAATTGACAGGTTCCAGCCATGGAAAAGAAAGTGGATGTGCCGGGCTTCGGTTGCCATGTCCCGGTTCCAGGCATTATCTTGGGCCTGACGTGAAAAACCTCACCAAGAAAAGCCCCTCGTTAAGCACCTGTTTAAGCCCCTGGTTGCTGGACCCGGCGACCGTGTTTTTGAACCATGGATCGTTTGGCGCGTGCCCCAAGCCGGTGCTGGACGCGCAACAGGAATGGCGCCTGCGCCTGGAGCGCCAGCCCGTTCATTTCATGGTGCGCGAACTCGAGCCTCTGCTCGCCCATGCCGCCTCCAAATTGGCCTCGTTTTTGAACTGCAATCCCTGCGACCTGGCATGGGTGCCCAACGCCACCCATGGCATCAATGCCGTGCTCAGGTCCTTCTCCTTCAAACCGGGCGATGAATTGATCGTGACAAACCAGGCGTACAATGCCACACGCAATGCCGTGGAGTTTGCCGCAGCAAGCGGTGGCGCGAGGGTGGTGGTGGCCCAACTCCCTTTTCCCGTGAACCGCATCGAGGACTTGGTGCAGCCCATCCTCGATGCCATATCCCCCGGCACCAAGCTCGCCATTTTGGACCACGTCACCAGCCAGACGGCAATGGTTCTGCCCCTGGAACGCTGCGTGCGCGAACTCAAAGCAAGGGGCGTGGACACACTCGTGGACGGCGCACATGCCCCCGGCATGGTTCCGCTCAACCTGCAGAAAATCGGCGCGGCTTATTACACCGGAAATTGCCACAAGTGGCTCTGCGCCCCAAAAGGTGCTGCCTTTCTTCATGTATCCCCCTCCAGCCAGAACCGCATCCGCCCCCTCGCCATCAGTCATGGCGCCAACTCCACTCGAACCGATCTCTCGCGCTTCCAGTTGGAATTTGGCTGGACGGGAACGAGCGATCCATCCGCCTGGCTCAGCGTTCCCACCGCGCTGGATTTCATGGGCAGCCTGTTGCCGGGGGGCTGGCCGGAACTCATGGCAAAAAACCGGGCCTTGGCCCTGCACGCCCGCTCCCGCATTGCCTCAGCACTGGGTTGCCAGCCTCTTTGTCCTGCCGATTGCCTGGGCAGCATGGCTTCCCTTCCCCTGCCTCCCGCCCCAAGCCATGCCCTGCCCCGACTTCCAAGAAATGAATTTCCCCTGCAGGATCGCTTGCGGGAAAAACACCGGATCGAGGTGCCGGTCATCGCCTGGCCCTCTCCTCCCCACAGGGTGGTGCGCATTTCCGCCCAATTTTATAATCGCCCCGAACAATATGACCTGCTGGCTTCTGCCTTGGTGGAGGAATTACAGGCGCTTTAAATACAGGCCGGCAATTGGGGCTTTGCGGGGCGCTGCCAATCAATGAACCGGGGTGATTTTGCGAATAATCTGATTGTTGGCATCAGCCACGTAGAGATTGCCTTGCCCGTCCACAGCCATGCCTGAAGGGGCATCAAACCGGGCCTGCGCCGCCACGCCATCCGCCATCCCGGCCAATCCCGCAGCACCAGCAATCGTACTAACCCGGCCGGTGGGGCTTATTTTCCGGATGACATTGTTGCCCGTGTCGGCCACGTAGATGGTTCCCACCGCATCCACTGCTATCCCCTGGGGATTCCAAAACCGCGCCGCATCCCCCTCTCCATCTGCATATCCTGCATGACCAGCCAGACCGGCCAGCGTGGTAACCACCCTGCTGGGGCTTATTTTCCGGATGGTATGGTTGCCACTGTCAGCCACATAGACATTCCCGATCCCATCCACCGCCACCGCAGACGGGTTGTTGAATTCGGCGTTGTCTCCGAAACCATCCAGACTCCCGGAAATACCCGGCTGACCTGCCAAAGTATGGACCTCTCCAAGCGAATTGATCCTGCGGATGGCATGGTTGCTGCCATCAGCCACGAATAAATCCCCTCTCGGGCCAAGGGCCAATCCCCAGGGATTTCGAAAACCTGCTTTCGACGCCACGCCATCCTTGGCGCCGGGCTTGCCTGCCACCCCCGCAAAGGTGGTCACATGCCCTTCCGCGTCCACTTTCCGCAGGGTATTGTTGCCCGTATCGGCCACATAAATGTTTCCGTTCGTGTCGTCTGCCACGCCAAATGGCCCCCAAAACCGGGCTGCGGTTTGAAATCCATCGCGGGACCCATGGGTGCGGGCCAATCCGGCCAGTGTGGATACCTGGCCATTGGGGTCAATCCGCCTCAGGGTGTTGTTGGCCGTGTCCGCCACAAACAAGGTGCCATTGGTGAAAATGGCAAGGCCGTTGGGCATATGAAACGAGCATTTCAGGGCCGGACCATCCACCGCACCGGACACTCCCGGCTGCCCGGCGTAAACGCTCACGCTCCATACCACAGGCGGCACCACGCTGCCCAACCTGGGTGGCGGCGGGGTCATCGCCTTGGCCTGATTCTTAATCTGGCCCCGGCTTGATGGCCGGTGAACGCCAAAATGAATGAGCAGCAGCATGCCCAGAATCAAAACCGTGCCAGGAACCAGCATGCTCCATATCCCTTTTGGTCCCATTGCCTTCACCCGGTTTTGAAACTTGAATGCCGCCAGCGGACGGGAGTCCCGCACCCGCTGAAGGTCCTCAATCACATCTTTCATGGAGGCATACCGGTCCCGCAATTCACGCGCCATGCACCCCTCCACAACTCGCACCATGTTTGGGTTGGCGCCCGGGTTTATATCGGTGACCGGGCGCGGCGGCCCTGCCAGTATCTGATCCTGAATCTCACGGGAACCGCGACCGCGATAGGGCGGGAAACCAGTCAGCATCTCGTACAAAACCGCCCCAAAGGAATAAATGTCACAGCGCGTGTCCTCGGCGTCTCCCGCTGCAACAGCGGGGGACATGTACGCTGCCGTCCCCTCCTGGCTTCGCGTTTCAACATTCAGCATGGAATCATTGAACAAGGTCCGGGCCAGGCCAAAATCTGCCAGGCAAGCCTCCCCATCCGTCCGGATCAGCACGTTGGCCGGTTTAATATCCCGGTGAATGATCCCGCTGCGGTGTGCAAAAGCCAGCCCCGCAGCCACGCCCAGGGCCACCTTCTGGATAAAGTCAAAATCTAAAAACTCGCCAGGCTTGGCCAGCCCGGCAAGGCTGCCCCTTTCAAAAAAGGGCATCACAAAATAAGGCCCCAAGGCCCGGCTGCACACCTCCTCCACGGGCACAATGTTGCTGTGACGCAACTTTTGCAAATGACCCGCTTCCTTCAAAAATCGCCGCACCACGTCCTGATTGCCCAAATATTCAGAACGGATCATTTTTATGGCGACCTGCCGTTTATCCCCCTCCTTCTGCGCCAATAGCACCAGGCCCATTCCGCCCGTTCCCAAAAGTCGGAGAATTTCGTAGTCGTCCAAAGCAGCCAAAAGACCGGGGCCATTCGGGGGCTGCAACATGCGCAGGGCCATAAGCTCCGCCACTGGACCCGCAAAATGAGATGACATTGGCAGCTCCGGGTCTTGGTTGGATTCCTGCCCGCTCATCGGGGGGAGGTTTCACCTGAAAGCTTCTCCAAGGCACGGATCACCAATTGCCTCACAGAGCCATCCACCCACGCATGGGCCAGAATCCCCTGCCAGCCCTGTTTCAAATCCCTATCCGCAAGCCGGGTGATCCTCCGCCCCAGCCGGACCAGCGCCACGGCGATCGCGAGAAAATAATAATCTCCAGCCACCTGCGGTGGCAGCCCGTAGCCGGGATTGTTCCGATGGGCTTTGGCAAATTCCTTGATCAACTCCAAAATCTCCAGGGAAGGGCACGGATTCATCAAAGCCTCCCCGAAGCTGCCGGCCCCGCTCGAGATCATTTTGAATTCATCGGGCAGCGGCGCGGTCCATTGATGGTTGAAAATATCCGGCAAATCCTCCTCCCTCCACCATTGACCCGCTTCCACCCCTGCCTTGAGCAAGGAGGCCATCGCGTGTGCGCGCCGGCCCCTTTCGGGCACATTCGCTCCAAACTCCGACATGATGAATTCGTGGTTCATACTCGCATCCAAACAAAAACTGTCTCATCCCCAATCATCCCCAATGGCCTCGACCCGCCACCCCGCTCCATCAATCCTCAACCTTTGCGGGCGAGGTGTGCCAGAAAATTTTCCAAATCTTTGATTTCAGCCGCCGCTGCCATTCCCTGCCCGGCGTACTCCTGAATGACTTCAGTCAAAATCCCTTTGAATAACCGTTTGCCACTCAAAAGGGTGTTCGAGGCCTCGCTCGGGGATTTCAGACCCAGGCGTGCGACCAAATCCCTGTATGGAGGGGATGCATGGTCCCGAAAAACAGGATCCACCACCCTCAACCGGAACATCTCCCAAATCACCTGTTTCCTTCCGCCATCCCCCTTGGCGCTCTCGCATGCGGCTTGCATCCGATGCAACGTTTCCTCCAATACCGTGCGTGTCCATTCCAGGTCAAAAAGGTCACCGCTCAATTCTTCCTGGACCGGTTCCTGAGCCAATTGATCAAGCGAAATCACTCCCCTGACCTTGTCGGACTTTTTAATCTGGTCCAAAACAAAATGACGAAGGCTTGCTTTTAGAAAGTCCCGCAAGCGACCACGCCCCTGGTCCGCCCGAAGCAGCCACCCCTCCTTCAACATTTTGTCCTGGGCAAAATCCAACAGCAGGCTTTCCGCCTGATTTTCAATCCCGGGAAAAGCCGCCAAAAGGTAAACCTTCAAGGGCTGCCAATACCGGCGGATAAACAAATCCAAACCGGTCCCATCCCGGGCCACACGTCCCAAGCCAGCCCAATCTGTGGGGGGAAAAACCGCCCCTTCTGATGTTTCCGCACCCATCTCCATCACTCTTGTGCCGTTTTACACCCCATTCACGCAAGAAAAATCCCCGTCACCACCCCTCCACCGCAGCCCAATCCTCAAACCCATGAACCAACCCAGCGCCTTTTGTCAGTCCTCGATCCTCCATTTTGGCTTCCTGTCCATCCTGTTCATCCTGTCTAGATTTTCAATCGAGCCCCCCATTGAGGTATTGGACATGATAAACAGGATTTACAGGATAAAATCCGTTTGGCAACAGTTTGGGGCGAAACAGCATTGAAAGTCAGGCCTTACTTACCAATTGCCAAAGTCTGGCACGGCCAATTCACGAAACGGTTTGGAAGCTTGGATGACGGGCATGGAGGCAACGGATGGCATAACGATGATGTTC
>DAIDJC010000065.1:0-323 GCA_027451565.1 Limisphaerales bacterium
ATTGGCAGACCCGTGCTGGTGGGAACCCGCAGCGTGAATGCCAGCGAACAACTTTGGAAAGCACTGGCGGATCGCGGCCACCAGGCCAGGCTCTTGAATGCCGCCAGGCTCGATGAGGAAGCTGCCACGGTGGCCCTGGCGGGCGAACGCGGACGCATCACAATCGCAACCAACATGGCTGGCCGGGGGACCGATATCAAACTGGGTTCGGGCGTTGCCGATCTGGGAGGATTGCATGTCCTGGCTTTGGAACGGTTTGAATCTGGACGGGTGGACCGGCAGTTGTATGGCAGGTCTGCCCGCCAGGGCGACCCTGGCACCGC
>DAIDJC010000065.1:333-12908 GCA_027451565.1 Limisphaerales bacterium
CATTTGTGAGCGCTGAGGATGAATTACCGCGCAAATACCTGAACCCCACTCTTCGTGGCATTTTCCAGGGGATGTGCGAGTCCAATGTGCCAGGCTCCCTCCATGTTTGTTCGTTTCTTATTCATCAGGCGCAAGCCAGGGCGCAGAATACCGCTTTCAAACAAAGGCAGGATGTCATGCGCGCCGATGTTTGGATGGACCAGGCTTTGTCCTTTGCCGGCAACCCTTTCGGTTGATCGGCCATTCAGCCCTGACCGGATTTGCACGCGGGTGAATTCCGGGTATCAAGGAGCATACCCCGATAATGGGTCCATTTCCATGGCCGGGTATTTCATCAACGCGCAAAATCAGGAATTGGTATGATGAGAGAGTTTGCCTCTCTGCATGTTTTTTTGACGCCTGATATAACCCAACATACCCAATCCCACCAAGCCAACGGAGGCAAATTGATAGCCTGAGAACGGGCCGAAGATTCGAGGCGTGTCCCGCAGAAATTCATGAAAAAACCGAAAGAGGCCATAGGCCACAAGGTAGATATGAAATAATTGGCCGGGGGCAACCTTTCCCCAGCGCATCAGCAAGGCGACAAAAAGCATCATGGCATTAAAAAGAAACTCCAATGGCACGGCGGGCCACCGGGGAACACCATTGGCATCGTTCAACGTGTACCAGGAGGGTTCGCACACCCGCCCAAGGCAACAACCCGTTAAAAAACATCCGACACGACCGAGCATAATGCCAAACGGCACGAGCACGGCAAACCAGTCTCCGGTGATTGCGTCGCATTTCAGGAGGCGCTTGGTGATTTCCACCGCTCCATAGCCGCCGATCAAAGCCCCCGTGATGGATTTGCCGGTTGCAAGAACCAACCAACGATTTGGATCCCGCCAATACAACCAGCCCTCTGCGCCGAGATACACCAGTTTGGCTCCAAGAAATGCGCCAACAAGCGCCGAGATGTAAACCATGAAAAGCCGTTCGTCACGGCGCGCCATCCGTGACCAGAAGACAATGCCCGCAAAAATCCCGGCGAGCATCAACCACCCGTAGGCGGTTGGTGCAGTGCTTTTAAAAGCAAATAACAAGGGTGTGCTCCTCTCATTGAA
The DNA here is from genome assembly GCA_027451565.1 of Limisphaerales bacterium. Lineage (GTDB taxonomy): Bacteria > Verrucomicrobiota > Verrucomicrobiia > Limisphaerales > UBA11358 > UBA11358. Next base: position 1,440 of record DAIDJC010000065.1, read on the forward strand.
ATGAACCGAATGAATGCCTCTTAACCGGAAGGAATCGGGATCCATTGCGTCCACAAAAAACAGGAATATGGGATGCCCCTGCCGACCATTGTTGCCATCTCCCATTAAATTCTGATTGCGGGTTTTTTAAATCGCCGTCGTCTTTGCCGCCAGGATTTGACATGTTCATTTCGAAAAACGCTTTGGAAAGGTCGCTGCCTGGGCTTATTCGCCCCGACCCATTCTCATTTTTTTTTGGCAATCCGCAAAGCCTGAATAGTACCGGCAAAAGGAATCCAATTGCCCATCAGGACGGATGACATGGGTGCAACAGCGGTCAATGCGGTCTTCATCCCACGTGAACGCATCCATGAATGGCTTGATAAACAGCCTAAAGGTATGAGTTTCATCCAGCTCAAACAACCTCAGGAGCTCGCCAAGAGGCTCCGATTCACATCCGCACTTCATCAGGTCCTCAAGTTTGTATCGGATTTTGGTACCCAAAAAATCCTGGAGGTTTTTAAAGTCTATGAAATCACTGACAGAGCGTGTCTGCCCGCCCACTTTGAGAAGGTACCCGATGGACGCGCAATTGGGATCACCACAGGGCAGCGGGGTGAAATCCTCGAACTTCAATTTTCCGGAGGATTGGGAGACTGCGGCCAGAATGACATCCGCCGTGTTCAACCGGGTCTTGGGCGGACTGGGAATGCGTCCGCTGCCGAATATCGGTTGAAATGAAATCCCCCGCACATTGGAATAACCCAATCCGAATTCAACGGCATCCCACAGTCCCGCGAGGTTTTCATGAGTCACCGTCATGGCAAGAGTGACGGGCAATTGCATTTCAGCGCAACGCTCAAGGCACCGTTGGCGCGTCGTTCGCAAATCCGCCCCGCGCAAATTTTTTTGCCCGGCTTCCTGGGTTCCATCGAATTGAAGATACAATTGAAATTTTCCATATTGAAACCCGCCAGCCAGCCTGGATTTGAAATCGTCATCGTTTGCGATGCGAACGCCGTTTGTATTTAAGAGGACATAATCAATGCCGGGATTGGCGTGCAACCAGTGAAGCAGCTCAAAAAATTGCGGGTGCAAAGTCGGTTCACCCCCCGAAAGTTGGAGGATTTCGATTTTCCCCTTGCGGTCAATGACGCCTTGGATGCGTTCTTGAAGGTTTTCCAAAGGAACGGCATCCACCGCATGACCGGTTCCGTGGGGCGAATTGGCATAGCAGGTTGGACAACTCAAGTTGCAGGAGTTGACAATTTCGATCAGGGCCAGGCATGTGGAGAGTTTATCCATCACTCCAAGGGCTTCGCCCGGATTGGCATTGCTTCCAAGAGTTCCCTGATGGCATCCGTCGGAAGAAATGCAAAGACCCGGCCCGCACTCACAGGAATTCCCGGGTTTTCCAACGGAGAGCCAATGAAAACGCGCATCAGATGCAATACAAACACTGGCTTCCCCATGATCGGGACAAATGCGCCTCAGAAAAACCTGCGGTTGGAATCCTCCGGTCCGCCAGACCTCCGCCGGACAGACAGACATGCACAATGGACACCGTGATTGGGTTTTTTTGAGCAACACGTCCCTGAGGTTTAAATTCATTTGCAGTCCTCAAAAGCCATTCCGGGGGAGAATCATCAGGCAGCCTATAAATAGGATTCCACAATAAACAACAACCATGCCAAATGAAAAAAGAATGCCGCAAACAATGAATGATGGATTGGTTTTGGCAAAAATTGCGGACAAGGCAAATCCGGCAATCAATGCGCCCAGAAATGGGAAGGCCAAAATTCCCCCATTGAGACCCGCTTTGGCCGCCAGCAAAGCCAAAGCCGGCCCGGCAAAAAACGCGGTCCAAAAGACCAGCCACCGGATCGGCCTTTTTTGCATGAACGGCGGCATCCAGCTTAATTGAGAAGGCGGCAACAAAACACGTCCACAGTGGGGACATGCCGGGAAAACCTGCCCATCGGGCAGATTATTGTGGCAGTGGAAACATTTCATATGGATTGCTTGTCCAGAATTTGAACGGAAAACCCTTCTTTAAGGCACCCTACTCACCCTGGAATTCCAGCCGGAATGATTTGAAGACGGCCCCGCAGGCCTTTTGAGGCCGGCAGGCCAAGCCCAACCCCCTGGTTGCTCTTCAATTTCTTCAAACATCAAATTTGGCTGGGCCAATGACATCCTTTCAAGGTTTCAGGTGAGAGGCACAGTTCATCCCCTGCCACAGGCTGCGGGATCAGCCGATCCTCTCGTTCAATTCGCTTTACAATAATGTCATTCATTCGGCAGGCTGATTTCAAGCCCTACCTTCAGAAATCATTCGCGGGTCGCATTGGATGCAAAGCTGGATTGGGTTTGCTTTGAAGGGCCCCTGCGGCCCCGTCTTTGGATTTTACAAGACCGCCCTGCGGGTGGAAATTGGCGCACCAATTGCTTGAATTTTTAACGTGAACAAACCATTTTCTCAAATTAAGGGCACAAATAATGCTTCTGAAAAATGCCTGTTTTGAGCCGTCACGAGTCGCAACAAGCCATTTAAATTTTTTCTGCCATGCAAATTGACTCCGACGCAGAAGCAATCGCAGAACAATTGAAAGCCAATCCTTTTTTAAGGATGGATCCTTCAAAACAATGGATCCGAGACCGCTTGGTGGGTTTGTTAAGTTCGGAGACCTTTTTGCCATCCTTGTCGCTGACCGTTTCCCGACTGTTGGAATTGGTGAAAAACGAGAATGCGACAATGGAAGAAATGGCGGTGGTGGTTCAGTTGGATGCGCCGTTGGCCGCGCGATGCCTGCGCGTGGCTTCCACGGCGCGGCACGGGGGGCAGAATTTTGAAAACATTCAGGATGCCTTGTTTCTTATTGGCACTGATGAAATCCGCCGGATAGCCTTTACCGTGGGTGTGCTGGACAGCTTTAAATCGCTGCGATTAAAAGTGAATTGGAGGCAATTTTGGCTTCATAGTGCCTTGGTGGCCCGGCTTTCAGAAAGGATTGCTGCCGGGTTCCGGGACACGAACGGCATGGAATACCTCACCGGCCTCTTGCATGACATCGGCAAATTGGTCATCCAAAATTCCTTCCCAATGGAATTTGAGAAGGTCGTGATGCGAGCGGGCGAACGGGGCTGTGGCCACTCCGCAGCCGAAATGGAAATTCTTGGCATTGACCACGCCCGCATTGGTGCCGCGTTGTGCCAGTCCCTAAAACTGGACCGGCATATTGTTCAGGGCGTGGGATTCCATCATCAGGCCGCACACCCCGCACATACCGGTGATCCCGAGGGTGATTTGGGATTCCTGGCTTGTTGCGTGAGTGTGGCTGACACTTTGGCCAATATGGGGGATGTCAGCATGGGTGGACATTGCAAGACAGCCGTCACATTGGATGATCAACCCGAATGGCAAAACCTTACCACCTTCTTCAACTGCCGGGGCTTGAGCCTGAATTTAAAAGAGGAAATATCCGCGGTAACCCAGGAAATGGATTTGCTGCAATCTTAAGGCAGCTCCCAAAAAGGGGGTATCGAGGCATTCTTCTCAAAATCAAGGCAGCGAACCATTGCCGTTGCAAAACGGCAATGGCCGACCAACCATCAAGGGGTTTTCTCAGCAAGCAACGGCTTGAGCACTGATTCCATATCCCCTTCCTCCACCCCTCCCACATGTGTCCAAACCACCTTCCCGCTTCGGTTCAGGACGAATGTGGTGGGCAGTAAATCCCCCGCTTGGAACTGGGTAAGCATTTGAGTTGTGGCCAATCCTACCGGATAATTGATTCCCAATTTTTTGGCGGTCTCAGCCACCAGAGCGGTTCCCCCGTCATCCACTGAAGCGCCAATGAATTGCAAACCCTGGTCGGAATACTTTTTCTGAAGGTCGGCAAACCCAGGAATTTCCAACCGGCATGGCCCACACCAAGTCGCCCAAAAATTAACGACGACCACTTTACCTTTGTAATCTGTTGATTGGATGGCGTTTCCATTAATATCCTTAAAGGACCAGCTTGGCGACATATCAGACTTGGCAGCGGCCACCGTTTCAAGATCACCTCCTGCCTGGGAAGCCCTGACACCTGCAAAAACCGCCAAGGCTGCAATTGGAAGAAACTTCATCAATTTAATTCTTTTCATACTCATTAGACCGCCATCCGGCTATTTAATTACACTTTTTTTGGAAAAAATTTCAAATCCCCCTCCTGAAAATAAAAACCACCCAAATAGGCTGAATTTAAGGGAGTTAAACAAGCCAGACTACAGGCATTTTAAATTTGAATGGATCGCAATATCTTGACATGCCGCTGCCTTGCAAACGCTTAGGAAAGAAGGCTACCGAGTGTTTTCAAAAGCCAAACGCCACACCCATGGGATAAAATCCATTATTTTGAGAAGAAGACCTTGCGATCGAATGGAAAAGGAACGTTGCAAAAAACCGGCAACGGCAAGGCGGCGGGAAAAGGCAGCATCACAGGCTGTGGCAATACGGCTCCGAGCCTGGGTCCAAGAAAGGGCGCCACGACTCCATTCAATCAAATGGGGAACCGCCAATTCGGCGGATTCGAATGCCATGGACATGCCATTGCCGGTAAGGGGCGGGATCATGGTGATGGAATCTCCCACACAGGGAAGTGGATGATTTACGGCCCGGAGCGAGTCCAAAGAAATTCCGGCCATGGAACAAAATGAAGCCTCGTCCCATTGTGCATGAGCCAGGCGCTGGTGGAGGATGGACCCTGGATTTCCGCAAAGCGCGGCGCGAACCGATTTCGGCGAATCCAGGGAGTCGCCACGCAGAAGGCCGCAAACATTCACGACGCCGCCGCCCACATGGCAGAGACCCACATAACCCATGGAACTGAAATGCAACTCCAATCCTGCCCGCAGGGGAATGTTCCGTCCGTGCATTTTTACGCCGATCCAAGGCTGGCCCACGGGGTTGGCGTGGCGCCGCCGCCCAGTGGCACAGACGAGGCCTTCATCGCAAGATTCACCCCGCCATCGGCTGCCCACGCATAAATCACCCCCCAGGGCGGAGAATGTTTTGGCCAATTCCAAGTCCAAAACATGCCGGGAAATGCAAAGCGCAGGTTCTGGCAGTTCATGAATGACTCCGGCGCAATATTCAGTATGAAAAGCTGCGGTATGGGCCATGACCGCGCCAAGCTCCAGAAGTCTTTTTTCAGGCCCGAGCCGCTCCAAGGCGGGCCTTCCCCTGCCGCTGATAAATTCCCCACACACACGATGCCTGGGGTAATGGCCGGCTTCATGCAACCTTACAGGTATTCCATTCCGGCGCAATCCGATGCCGAGAGCCAGGCCCGCGAGGCCTCCGCCGGCAATGGTGATGGATCGGGTCATGGCGCTGCTGGGTTTTTAATGGCGAAAAACAGGTGGCTGAACAATCCTCCGCGCATTTCCTCAATCCGCCATTGATTGTTCTTGGGCCAAAGGTTAGTCAATTCATTCCCATAAAATCCCGCCTTGATGCTGGCCAGGCCATCATGACGTGTCACACGATTGCATCCCAGAAGGGCCAAAAGGGTGGCGCCCATTCCGGGCCAGCGCATGCGCCGCGGCTCCAGTGCAATAAAACACCGGCTTGAAACAGCCGCCTTCTGGAACAGCGTCTTCAAGTCATCAAAAGCCAGGTGATGCAGAAAAAGATTGGCCACGATCAAGTCGTGGCCCTCCGGGCCGGGTTGCCAATCGCGAATATCCATTGCCAGCGCTGTGGCAGGCCATCCCAGCGCTGACATGATCTCAATCGTGCCCGGCGACAAACATGGCTGGCGATCCAACGCGGTAATCTTCACCCCAGGCCAAAACCGGTGGCAACGCCGCGCCAGTTCAAGGGTAAAAAGCCCGTCACCAGCACCGAGTTCCAAAATCGAAGTTGGGGCCAGGCTGGTCCTGGCTGTTTGAAATTTTCGTGTCATGATCCCGACATGGCCCATCCAGGCATTGATGCGTTTCAGATCAGCGCGTGATCGCATTGCCTCCGGGTGATCTGAAGGCATGGCATCCAGCCATTCGGGCTCCAGTTGCCTGGGTTTCATGTCGTCACTTCCAGAAGGGCGCCATGACAACTGAAACCGGCGCCAAAGGAGGACATCCACCAAAAACCGTCCGGCACCGAGTCCTGCAATGCCTTTTGTAAAACAAAATAAACCGTGGGGCTGCTGATGTTGCCATACTCCCTCAATACGGCAGAGCTATGGCGCACATCTTCTGCCGAGAGCCTCAGGTTTTTGCGCAAGGCCAGCAGAACATCACGCCCGCCGGCATGCAGTATCCAGCCTCGAATCTGGATGGGCTTCATGTTTGCCTCGGCAAGCATGGCTTGGAGCAATCGCCCCGCAGCCGCACCGGCCACCTCGGGCACCTGCGGCAGCAGGATGTTGCGCAACATCCCATTTTTGTGGCTGAACCGCAAAATATCGCGCTGGCTTGGATCAAGGTGGGAAGCGGAATTGAGCCACTCGATACGCCGGTTTTGACGCGGCGGATCCCTCTCCAGAACGGCGGCGCCTGCGCCATCGCCAAAAAGACAGGCACTGATCAGCACTCCGGGATCGTTATCCAGAAAAAATGCGGCGCTGCAAACCTCCACGCAAATGGAAAGAACCCGATTGGCTTTTCCTCCTGCAAGCAGGGCATCCGCTGTCCGCAGATTGGGAAGGGCCGCCCCGCATCCCTGGCCGACCAGGTCCAATGCCAAAATTCCGGGTTTCATCCGCAATTGCTCGCACACATAACTCGTCAGGCCCGGACACAAATAACCCGTGCAGGTGCTCACCAACAGCGCATCCATTTCGGAACCTTTAAAGCCAGCCTGATCCAGGGCCTTTTGGGCCGCCTCCACGGCCAATGCAGGGGCATGAAGCGCAAACCGCTCTTGAAGCCGGTCGGGATTTGATAAAAAAACCTCCTCCAAAGCCCCCAAGGCCAGGTGCCTGGAGGCTATTCCGTTGTCACCGCATAAAACCTTTTTCAGGATGGCTCTTGAACGCGGGGTCAGGTCGCCAAACTGGGGGGAACATTGAATTGCCTGCCATCCCTGCTTTTGATCGTACCGTTGCGTTGGAGCTGCAATGCCAATGCCAGTGATAAACACAATGGCAGTAATGTACTACGAAATCCCATTTCGCGCCAGCAAGCCATTGAAACTTTTCCAATGACAAAAGAATGAACCTCTCCACTTCCAGCCTCCCCCCTTCAAAAGCCACAAGCAGACTTGGGGAATGAGTCAACTATCTGGGGATCATGCCACCTTGCCCCTCTTGAAACAGGCGAATCTTCCAGCCAAATACTCTGTACTCTGCCAAAAGTTCCTGCCGACGCCATGCATGATTCAATTCCAAAGCAAACCATCAGGTGGAAGTCAATTTGGCGTTTTCTTTTTGAGCCAGCGTGGTTTTGATGATTCCAAGAAGACTGTCATGATTGATCGGTTTGCTGAAGAAACCTACCGCACCACATTTGGTCGCGCGTTCCTTAATACTGGGATCATCATTTCCGGTGATGACCAGGATGGGAATTTCCTTGGCCGCATCAAGCCGGCCAAACCAGTCCATGATCTTGAACCCGTCCCACGGGATCCCAATAACCTCCGGAGGAAAAGTGAGGTCCAAAAGGATGAGGTCAGGCGATTCTTTGCGAACCAGAGCCACCGCTTCAGTGCCGTCCATGGCGGCAACAACCCTGTACCCTGCCCCTTCGAGCTTTAGGGAAAGCGTTTTGATGACAATTTCGTTGTCATCCACCACAAGAATGGTTTTTCGCGGGGCGTTTGCAGGGTCAATGTTCATATACATAATGGTAACGATCCAAACGTGCCAGATCGATACCTAAATGCAGCAATTGGAATACCAAACGATCATTGGATTTCATGAAACCAAGCTCTGGAGCCGAGATGAACGCGGGAGGATTGTTGAAATTCCGCCCTGCGGCAAGCTTTGCCTGCGGCATGCTATATGTTGAATGATAACATTTTATTAATATCCATTCTTGCGCTTTGCCTCGACCTCGGTATGGGTCTAGCATGTGGGTTGTGAGCAATACCTACTATGTGGCTGGCGAAGAGCGGGCGGCAAAGGTGAATGACCTGTTTGCACGCATTGCGCGTCGTTACGATTTATTGAATGACCTGCAAAGTTTTGGTTTGCACAGAAATTGGAAGCATCGCGTCGTGAATCTGGCCAATGTCCAGCATCATGACAAGGCGCTGGATTTGTGTTGCGGAACCGGCGATATCAGTTTTGCACTGGCTGCGAAAGGCGCTGAAACGGTGGGGCTGGATTTCAGCCGGGAAATGCTTGCCGTTGCTCAAAAGCGTGGCAATCCCGAACGCGGCACCAATCCGACCTTTATCCAGGGGGATGCCCAAAAGCTCCCATTTCCAGATGCCTCTTTTGATATTGTGACCATGGGTTATGGATTGCGAAATCTGGCAAGTTGGGAGCAAGGTTTGGAGGAAATGTCACGGGTGGCCAAGCCGGGAGGACGCATCGTTGTTCTTGATTTTGGCAAACCGGCCAATTCACTCTGGCGAACCGTCTATTTTACCCATCTCAGGATGTCGGTGCCGCTGATAGGCCTGCTTTTTTGCGGCAACGCATCCGCCTACGCCTATATTTTGGAATCCCTGAAGCATTATCCGGCTCAAAAGGGGGTGGAAGCCCATATGCACAAAATGGGTTTGGCCCGGATTCAAACCATCAACATACTGGGGGGTGCCATGGCCATCAATTTTGGCCAAAAACCAACCGCTTCTGGACGATAGGGCTTCGACAGAAAAGATATGGCAATGGGCAGCGGGACTTTTTGCACCGGGCAAGCTTTTGGTGAAGGCGCAGGCTTGAAAACCTTGCAACTGAACCAAAACAACGACCCAGTCGAAAAGGACTGAATTTGGTCAAACCAAGCACACCACCGAACCTTTAATGGCAACGCTTTAATGCTGCGCCATTGACTACTTACGGAGCTAATCTTGAAATTTAGTTTATCCGTGCCGGCAATACCGAATGGTGAGGCAGTCTGGCTTTGATAGACTGCTGGGATGTCAGGGGAATTTGAGGTGAGCGACTTTCCAAGCGGCGGGCGTTCTGGTCATTGGCGATGGGGCGGTGGGGATTTGGCGGTTGGCCGATGATCGCTTCGGCGCCGCCCAGCGGCCGGTTCAGCAGCCGCAGCGCGGCTTTGCGATGATACCCGCAGTTGAGGCAAAACTCGTCGGGAATGCAACTCTTGTGCGGCCGTCCGGCGCGTTGATAACGGCCGTGAATTTTGGCCAGACACTCCCGTTTGAAGGTCAAACTCATAGGCAGGGCTTCGGTAACCATGAATAGGAGTCAACGTATCGGCAGACACCCTGTCCAATTTCCAGCCCCGGTAACATTTAATTTGAGTCAACGCGGTGGTGTTTTGATTGTCGCTGAATCGGCTTGCCAAAATTCAATTTGGGTCATAAAACTTGTCCGCTCTTTGAAAACGGCGGACAAATGTTCGCTTTGAATGCAGTCAAATGTCAGGGAACCCGGTGTGAATCCGGGACGGTTGCGCCACTGTAACGGCTACAAATTCCGATGCCACTGTTCGCAAGAACGGGAAGGTGGAATGAGGTCTGAAGCCGAAGTCAGGATACCAGTTTGATTGCGCTCGTCGGACTCCGGATGTTTTCGGAGTCACTTCTCCGTCAATGAGAAGGATGAGGCCAGCCTGACGGATTGTTTTTCGTCAGGATTCGTCGGATGCCTTCATTCCCCGTATTGCCGGAGTCTGGAGGTTTTTTATTTTCAGGCTTCGCGCTGGTCTCGCAACTAAAACCGTTTCGTGATTTTTATTCCCGGAACAGAAATGAAAGATCAGCGTTGAAAAAAATCCGTTCGCTGGCGTTTGCCGGCCTGTTCGTCCTGTCCGCCGCCCACGCAACCACTGTCACTGAAATTTTTACCAATAACCCGTCGCAGGACGGCTGGCAGATATTCGGCGACACCAACCTGTTTGAGTTCGATTATTTTCCCGATGGGGACTATGAGCCGTCCATTGACGCCTCGATGGCCGACATGACGGTGACAGTCACAAATGAGAGTGATTTTTATTTTGCCTATGACAATCTGCCGCTGGCCATCGGCGTAACGTATCATGTCATTCTCACGCATGCCGCCGGGGTGCCGACCATTAGCGGGGCGGTTTGACCAATGGCCAAAGTTACACCTCGTTGCCAAATGTTTATGCCGGTCCCATTACCGAATTCCGACTTGATACCATCGCGGTCAGCAGCTATTCCGCTGCGGGGGATACTTTCGGCGACTCGCTCCTTGCTCACGGCACGGTGGACAACTTGGTCGTCACCCTGCCCGCCGCCCCCAATTCAAAACCTGACCCGCGCGTTCAGCAACGGCCTCTGGCAGGAACAATTCATCAGCCGGAGCAACTGGCTATACACGCTCGATCGTACGGAAAATTTTGTTTCGTGGACTGACGTTTCCGCTGCAGTCAGTGGCAACGGAACAAATTTGTTTTTGCAGGACATAAATCCGCCGACGGACAAGGCTTTTCATAGCGTGCGCGCAGCACGACCCTAATGACCACCAAAGAAAAAATCGTTTTTTGCTGGAGCGGCGGCAAAGATTCCGCACTCGCGCTGAACCGCGTTTTGCAGGACGACCGCTACGAAGTGGCCACGCTGTTGACGACGTGCAACGAGCATTTCCAGCGCGTCTCCATGCACGGCGTGCGCCTGGAATTGCTCGACGCGCAGGCCGAGGCCATCGGGTTGCCACTGGAAAAAGTGTTTGTCAGCCAGCGCAGTTCCAACGAGGAATATCAGCAGAAAATGTCCGCCTGCCTGCTCGCCCACAAGGCACGCGGCGTGACCGCCTGCGCGTTCGGTGACATTTTCCTCGAAGACCTCAAGCGTTGGCGGGAGGAAAATCTGGCGAAGGTCGGTCTGCGCGGAATTTTTCCGCTTTGGAAAATTGATTCACGCGAACTCATCCGCGAATTTATCGCGCTCGGCTTTGGCACGGTCATCTGCTGCACAAACGATGCGTATCTCGGCGAAGACGCCGTAGGCCGCAACATTGACGCGGACTTCATCGCGTCGCTGCCGCCGGAGATTGACGTGTGCGGCGAGAATGGCGAGTTCCATTCCTTCGCCTTCGCCGGGCCGGTTTTCAAACAGCCGGTGAGATTCAAGGTTGGTGAAAAAGTTTATCGTCCGGTCGAAGTCACGCATCCGAGCGATTCCAATTCATCCTACGTCTGCCCGTCCGGTCCACGCCGCACGAAAGGATTTTGGTTTTGCGATTTGCTGCCCGACAAAAACTGAATCAAATTTACCAACCACCAAACCAGAAGGAAAAAATATGAACAAACCTCGATTCATCATGCTTGCCATAATGATACTGGCGGCTGCCGCCTCACGATTGATTCCGCATCCGCCTGACTTCACGCCCATTGCCGCCGTCGCGC
>DAIDJC010000066.1:0-293 GCA_027451565.1 Limisphaerales bacterium
CCCCGGACAAGACCTGCACCACGGCGGCCTGAGTCGAGGTGTGCTCGGCCATCTCCTGGCCCTGGTCAAAGCAAAACAGGACGATTTTCAAATTTCCAGTGCGCAACAGCGTCCGGCTCACGATTCCATTTGCGGCAAAGGCTGTCGCCTCCGTCAGTGACTGGATGATTTCACGCCCCGCATCCGCTGTGGAAACTGTATTCACATTCGCAATCTAACCCAATGACGACCCGGCGTATTTGACTCAGGTCAAATTGATTGAAGAAACCTTCATTCGTGATCGCGCGCGAAGG
>DAIDJC010000066.1:303-12846 GCA_027451565.1 Limisphaerales bacterium
CAAAGGCCTGATTTTACGTGCATGCCCCCGGGGTGGCATTATAATGGGGAAATGGCGTCCTGGTTGACCGACCGACATTATTTTCTGCTGGCCGTGGTGGGATATGGACTGAGCTCGGCATACTCGGTGTTGTTATGGCGAAAGGGGTTTCGCACCGATGACCGTGCGAACTACCTTTTGCTCCTCGCATCGGCTGCATTGCACACCATGGCCATGATCCGCAGGGGCTTCACCTTCTCACAATGTCCCGTGAATAATTTGTATGAAGCGACCACTTTCATCACCTGGACCATTGCCGTTTCCTACCTGGTGCTGGGGGGATTTCGGCGGTTGAGGTTTCTCGGGGCATTCGCCTCCCACGTCCTGTTTTTTCTGGGAGTTTTCGCATTGATGCCTGCGCTGGACCCGCCGCACACGGCGAAGCCTGATTTTTCAAACGGCCTTGCCAGCCTTCATGCCACTTTGATATTGCTGGGCATTGGCGCCTTTGGCCTGAGCGCCGTGGCTGCGCTGATGTTTCTCACCGAGGAACATGATTTGAAATTTCACAAACTCAGGGCACTCTTCTCCAAACTGCCCCCAATACAACGTCTGGAAAAGGTCATGAACGTCCTTCTCCTGATTGGCGAAACGCTGCTGACGGCTGGTTTGTTGTTAAGCCCCATTTTGCTCAAGCAAAGATACGGTGTTTATTTCAGGAGCGATCCCCTCCTGGACTATTCGGCATTTATTTGGATCTGTTATTTGTGCATCCTCATGGGCCGTTGGAAATTCGGCCAGGGCGGACGCCGGTTCGCCTGGAGCACCCTGGGCAGTTTTGCCTTCATCATGCTGACCTTTTGGGGTTTCCTATTGTTATCCCCGGTTCATCATTCATGAGCCACTCACTTTGGAAACCCGGCAACGGCGTCCTGAGCTTCCTTGTCACGGGACTCAGTCACCACCGCTCCTCCGTGGAAACCCGGGAGAAATATGCATTGGCGGCGGACCGGATACCTGACGAACTGCAAGCCCTGCGCGCCACAGGCCTGGTGGATGAGGCGGTGATTTTATCCACCTGCAACCGCGTGGAGATCTATGCGGCCACGCGTTTAAACCCCGCTGCGGCTTTGGATGGCCTGAAACGGTATTTCCTGGAATACGGAAAGCGGTCCGGCGCCGGCCCGGCGGCGGAAGATGCCGGGGCCATTTATCAACTCGCGGAGCCTCAAAGCCTGCATCACCTGTTCAAGGTGGCCGGCGGTTTGGATTCCATGGTGCTGGGGGAAACTGAAATCCTGGGCCAGCTCAAAACCTCCTATGCCACAGCCCAGGCAGGGCGCCACACCGGAGCAAAGCTTAACAAGGCTTTCCAAATGGCCTTTAATGTGGCCAAACACATCCGGACCCATACCAATATCCAGCGCGGCAGCGTCTCGGTCGCCTCGGTGGCGGTGGATTTGGCCGAGAAAATCTTCAGCTCCCTGGACCAGCGCACCGTCCTGGTCCTTGGCGCCGGGGAAACCAGCGAGAAAGTCGCTCGCGCTCTTGTCTCAAGGGGCGTACAAAACATCGTGGTCTCAAACCGGTCCCCTGATAAAGCCTTGGCCATGGCCGGGATTTTTGGCGGGCGGACCATCCCCTTTGAGGATTGGTCCAGGGATTTCAACCAGGTGGACATTGTGATCAGTAGCACTGCGGCCCCCCATCCCATTGTGGACACCGCACGGCTGGCCCCCTTGATGCGGCAGCGTCATAACCGGCCCCTGCTTCTGGTGGATATTGCCGTGCCGCGGGATATTGACCCTGCGGTGCTGTACCTGGAGAATGTGTACCTTTACAATATTGACGATCTCCAAACCATGGCCGATGACTCCATGAAGCTCCGGCGGGATGAATTGGCCCGGTGCGAGGAAATCATCCTCGAGAAAGCCCGCAAACTTTTGGGCGCCTGCAACCCGGGTTCCACCGGTTTGCAAGACCTCCAAAAGCCATCCACTCAAGCAACAGGCGGTGACCATTCAAGCCGTGGAAACTCCATTCCCCTGCCCACTTGAGCCGGAGACTCACCCTGCCGACGGGATGATTTTGACCTCGACCGTCATTTTTCGGTCCAAAGTTCCCCGGTAATGGCCGCTGATGGGTGCCACGTCGCCGTAGTCGCGGCCATTGGCGATTTTGACATAAAACTCGCCCACCTGACAGTCGTGGGTGGGGTCCAGGCCGCGCCAGCCAAACCCGGGCACAAAAACCTCCACCCAGGCATGAGTGGCGCTGGCCGACTCGGTGGCCAGGTAGCCGCTGACATAGCGTGCCGGGATTTTCAAGGACCGGCACATGCCCAGCATGAGATGGGCAAAATCCTGGCAGACCCCGCGTCCATCACGCAAAACCTCGCTCATGCGGGTGTGGACGTGGGTGGAATTGGGGACGTAACGGATATGGCCATGAACCCAGCGCCTCAATGACACCGCCGCGAGCCAGGCATCATCCAACCCATGGGTGGCATCCAGGGCCAGTTTCCAGGCTTCAGGAGAAACATCCACAAAACGACTTCCTTGAAGGTAATCAAAGCAGCGCTCCACATTCAGGCTTTCCTTGAGCCGGTTCATGGGACAAACCGACCCGGATTCAGAAAGCTGGCTGGCTGGCTGGGTGGAGACCCTGGATTGGGCCTCAATAAGGAGGTAATTGTGAAGCTCTGGAATCTCAAAATGATTCACCCAGTTGGAGTAAAAATCCGTGAAATGACCCAGCCTCGCCGCAGGCAGGATGCGCAGGATAAAATGTTCCACCGTCTGGCCGGGAATGGGCATGGGATGCAGGCGGACATCATTGAAACTGTCACTCACAGGGGCCGCATAATCGTATCGTGTGCGATGGAAAATATCGTATTTCATGGTTTATCCAAGGGTTCCACGTCCACGGAGACTTTGACAACATGGCTGCCTCCGCCCGTGACAATCCCAGCCACGGGGCTGACATCGCCAAAATCACGGCCAACCGCCACGGTAATGTGTTCCAACCCGGGCTGGAGATTGTTGGTGGGATCGAAATCCAGCCAGCCCGAACCGGGGCAAAAGACTGAAAACCATGCATGACTGGCGTCGGCGCCAACCAAACGCGGCTTTCCGCGGGGTGGGTGCGTGCGGAGATAACCGCTGACGTAGCGCGCTGGCAGCCCCATGGAACGCAGGCAGGCAATGCCAAGATGGGCAAAATCCTGGCAAACACCCCTGCGTTTGGCCAACACCTCCTCAAGCGGCGTGGCCACGGTGGTGGCTTTCACGTCGTATTTGAAATCCTCAAAAATGCGCCGGTTCAAATCCCTGACTGCCTCCATCAATCCGCAGCCGCCGGAAAAACTGGGCAGGGCATAATCTGCCAGCTCCATGGAAGCGCGAACCTGCGGGGAATCAAAAATATACTGGTAGGGATCCACGACCTGGGGAGAAACAGGATCACGAAACATTTCCAAAACCTGCTCCCATGGCGTGTCCGTTTCCATTTTTCCTTCGGTTTCCACTGGGGAGGCCGGCGCAGGAAGGGTGGGGATGGAATGGCGGGTGACCAGGCTGCGGGCGGTCACCTCCAGGCGGGAATGACTTTCCTGGATGGCAAAAAAACAGAGGCGATTTCCAAAATAATCCGAATGCACCTTGCGCAATCCGGGCGCGGGCAAAATATCCAATTCAAAACGCCCGCAACTTTGAAATGGGGAAGAAAGCGGCTCCAGCCGGGCAACATGATGGGAAACGGCCACGGGGGCCTCATACTCGTAAACGGTCTGGTGTGTTATGGCGAAAGTCATGGGGCCTGCTCCCGTCCTGTCCGGGAAATGGTGGAGTGTGCGAAATATCCCGCCGCAATCAAATCGGAAACGCGGGGCAAATCGTTCAATGTTTGCCGGAGGGCCAGGCCAACGGGCTCCATGGAACTGCCCGGGCCCAGGCACCCCTGCTCACCGGAGCCTGCCTGGCGCAGGGCCGCAAGGTCATTGCGCAGCAGTTTCCGTCCCGAGGCAACAGACTCCTCGGCATCCCGGGGAAGCCGGTCAAAATGCTTGGCCAGTTGTTCCATTTGAAACAGGACGGAGCGTGGGTTTTTGTCATCCAAAAGCACCAGATCAAGAATGGATGGCAGGGAGGGGATCAGGTTGTAGCGCGACCTGTAAGTGATGCTGCTGTCCGCCACTTCCAGGACAGCCTCCAAAAGGCTGGGGTTCTCCGGGTCAGGTGTTTGAAGGACCCCGTCCAGCAAGCTGCCCAGATAAATGGCCCTTTCCAGCCGCAAACCCATGTCAAGAAAGCGCCAGGCTTGGGCGCGTGTCATATTCTCGCGCGCGAGACCGTGAAAAGCAGCAAGCCCCAGCAAAACCTGGCTCAGCACGCTGCCGGCGTCACCCATCAGCACCACGGATTTCTTGGCGTTGGAAGTCAGTTCTTCACCCAGTTGGTTCAGGACCCGCCAC
Organism: Limisphaerales bacterium; assembly: GCA_027451565.1. Taxonomy (GTDB): domain Bacteria; phylum Verrucomicrobiota; class Verrucomicrobiia; order Limisphaerales; family UBA11358; genus UBA11358. The sequence continues at coordinate 4,754 of DAIDJC010000066.1, forward strand.
ATGTCATTGGAAGTGCGGTCCCTCACCAGCATGGCCAACCGCTGGAGGTGGTCCACGGTCTGCCGGAGGCTGCCCGCGCGGTTGGCATCAAAAATAACGGCAAACAATTCCGCCTCAAAAGCCTCGGGCCGGCAAAACCAGCTCTCCGGCCGGATGGCGTGTTCCATTTGTCCCTGGGAGGCCAGTGTTTGCAACAGGGGCGCCAGGACCGGAAGCGAGCCGCCGACCGGTTCGGGGCTGAAACGCAGCAGCGTGCTGCGCAGGAGCCGGGCGGTGGCATCCGCGCGCTCGGCATAACGTCCGAGCCAAAAGAAATTATCCGCCAGGCGTGAAGGTATGTTGTTTCCCGTCCGGCGCAATTCCACATTTTGAAGCGGGGAATGCAACAGGGTGAATTCCTCCACGGGCGTGGGAGAGATGACCCAGGTATCTTTGCTGCAACTGCCGCGTTGCATGGAAATAAACTGGCCATTGGCCGCCGGGGCCACCCGTGCCAGCCCGCCGGGCATCACGCTGTAGCTGTCCCCATCCGCCACCAGGTAAACCCGCAAACCCACCGGACGGCCCACGAACCTGCCCTGCTCCCAGCAGGGCGCATGGGCAAGTTGAACGCGTTCCTGGGCTACGAAAAGATCGGGGTCAAAAGCTATTTTGCGCCGCAGCTCGGCCTTTTCCCCCTCGGCAAGCCGTTTCTCCGGGTCCGGCAGCGACATCCTTGTGCGAAATGCCGGTTTGATCAACAAGCGGTCCAGGTTTTCCAGGACAAATTTTTGCGCTTTTTTCTGCCCACACCACCAGGTGGCCACCGAAGGAAGCCGCAGGTCCTCATTAAGAAGATGTCGGCACAAGCCGGGAAGGAAGGACATGAACGCGGGACTTTGCAGCAGGCCCGAGCCCAGGGCATTGGCCACGATCACCCTGCCCGCCCGGACCACCTCCACCAGGCCGGGCACGCCCAGCATGGAATCATTGCGCAATTCCAGGGGATCACAAAAATCATCATCCACCCGCCGCAGGATGACATCCACCCTTTCCAGGCCATTCAGCGTCTTGAGATACACACAATTATTCCGCACCGTCAGGTCTTGTCCTTCCACCAGCATGTAGCCCAGGTAACGGGCCAGGTAGGCCTGTTCGAAAAAGGTTTCGTTGTGCGGACCCGGGGTGAGCATCACCACCTTTCCAGGCTCGGAGGAATCCGCTGCAAGCCCCGACATGGCGGCTTGAACCTTGCGGAAAAATCCAGCCAGCCGATGCACGTTGTTGTCCCGAAAAGACTCCGGAAAAATCCTGGAACAAACCAGGCGGTTGGCCAGCGCATACCCTGCCCCGGTGGGAATTTGCGTCCGGTCCGACACAACCCACCATTGCCCGTCCGGCGACCGGCTCAAATCCGCTGCATAAAAATGAAGATACCGGTTTTGCGGCTGGCGAATGCCATGGCAGGGACGGAGAAAATCCGGCTGCGCAAAGACCAGGGCCGGAGACAACCACCCGGACCGGATCAAATCCTGGTTGCCATGGCAATCTGCAATGATCCGGTTCAACAAAACTGCCCTTTGAATAAGCCCCTGCTCAAGCCGCCTCCATTCCACCGGGTCCAGGACAAAGGGCAGCGGATCCAACTGCCACGGACGCTCCATGCCCCGTGGATCGCTGTAAACATGGTAGGCAATGCCTTGTTCCTGGATAAAGCGCAGGCAGGTTTCCTGGCGGTGTTTCATTTCCGCTGCCGTGAACCGCCCCAAGGCATCCATCAACCGCACGTAGTGTGGACGCACGCCCCCGTCCGCGTCCAACAATTCATCGTAGGCCTGCGGATGAGTTTCATAATCCGCCCATGGATTGGCATGGGGCGGATTTTCCGGGTTGTTAGACCGCTGATTTTGCAGCTTGGACGGACTCATTTGACTCCGGTCGGATTCAGCCTGGACTCTTGCGTCCTAAACATTGCGCAAATCCAGCGTGTAAGGAAAGTCTGGATTGACTTTTCCCGGCGCCGGATCAAGCCGGCCCGGGGTATGGTTCAGCCGGAAAAAGCGTGAAAGCCGGCGGGATTCCGCCTCATAGCTGTTGACCGGCAGGGCGTCATAATTCCGTCCTCCAGGATGGGACACGTGGTAGGTGCATCCAGCCAGGCTGCGCTGGTTCCATGAATCCACCAGGTCAAAAACCAGCGGTGTGTGGGGGGCAATGGTGGGCTGAAGGCATGAGGGAGGCTGCCATGCGCGATACCGCACTCCAGCCACCGCCTCACCATTTGTCCCGGTGGGATGCATGGGAAGACGCACCCCATTGCAGGAGATCACAAACCGGTCCCCAATCATGCCCCGGGCCTTCACCTGGATGCGCTCCAGGGAACTGTCCACATACCGCACCGTTCCACCGCCGCCAGATTCCTCGCCCAGCACATGCCAGGGTTCCAGTGCGGTGCGAAATTCCAGCGAAATATCCCGTTGCTCCAGGTCCCCGATCCGGGGGAATCGAAACTCAAAATGCGGGGCGAACCATTCCGTTTGAAAGGGATAGCCAAAATCCCGCAAATCCTGCAGCACATCCTGGAAATCTGTCTGGCAAAAATGCGGCAGCATCCAGCGGTCATGAATATCCGTGCCCCAGCGCACCAAACCATTCTGATAAGGCTGTTTCCAAAACCGGGCCACCAAACCCCGCAACAACAGGTGCTGCGCCAGGCTCATCTGGGGATGCGGCGGCATCTCAAAGGCGCGCATTTCCAGCAAACCCAGCCTGCCTTGGCTGGTTTCAGGCGCGTACAATTTATCAATGGAGAATTCCGCCCGATGGGTGTTGCCGCTCGAATCCATGAGAAGATTGCGAAAAAGCCGGTCGCACAGCCAGGGGGCAACCTGCTTGGACCCCGCCAGTTTGCGGTCCAATTCCTTGAAAGCCACCTCCAATTCGTAAAGGGAATCATGACGCGCCTCGTCAATGCGCGGAGCCTGTGAGGTGGGCCCGATGAAAAGCCCGCTGAACAACCAACTCAACGATGGATGGTTTTGCCAGTAAGCCAGCAGCGATTTTAAAAGGTCCGGACGCCGCAACAAAGGCGAATCCCCGGTTGTCTCCCCTCCCAGAATGATATGGTTGCCCCCGCCCGTTCCCACATGGCGCCCGTCCATCATGAATTTCTCCGTGCCAAGCCTGGTTTGCCGCGCCTGCTCATACAGCACGGTCGTCCGCGTCACCAAATCCTGCCATGTTTTGCTCGGGTGCAAATTGACTTCGATCACTCCTGGATCAGGTGTCACAGCCAGCTTTTGGATTCGGGGATCCCGGGGGGGAGGCTCACCTTCAATGACCACCGGCAGGCCGGTCTTCGCCACGGCTTCCTCAATGCCAGCTATCATTTCAAGGTAATCTTCAGTGGATTCAAGCGGCGGCATGAAAACATGCAGCCGCCCGCTGCGCGGCTCAATGCACAGGGCAGTCCGGATAATCCACGAGGCGCTCTCACCCATTTGCGGCGCGTAATCCGGGGGCCGAAACCCGGCTTGCGGGCCTGCCAGCGCGGACTTCAACCTGCTCCCTCCCGCACCCTGCCGCAGGACAGTTGGATCCAGTCCCAATGTTGTTGGCAAATTCTGCGCACCGGTTCGCAAATAGGCCTGGCCGGCCATTCCCGGTGGGTTCCTCAGGGGAAATTCTCGGGGCAAGGGTGGCCAATCCCGCCGGGAAGGGTCCTCAGCAATGGTCAATGGATAATCCTTCTCAGAAACCCAGGGGATTGAATCCAAGGGCAGCCGCAGCCCCATGGGTGAATCTCCCGGTATGAGCCAGAGGGTGTCTGAATCCCGCAAAAACCAGGAGCCAGTCATCCATCCGTCTCCTGCCCCTGTTTTATGGCGTTTGATGGGCAGCGCAAACCCCACCACCGCATTCAAGCCACGCTGGAAAATCCGGGCAATGCGATCCCTTTCCTGTTTGTCCTTGAGATTGGACTTTTCCGGCGTGACATTCGATGGAAGGCGCCTTTCCTTCCATGTGTAGTAAAAGGCGTCTTCGTAGGCGGGCAGCATGTGTGCGGAGTCCACTCCCAGGCTGTCGGCTATCTGGGCCATTAATGCCTTCGCCTGGGCTTCCCCATGCCCGTAGTCGCGGGATTCATCGGCAATCAATGAATCATCCTTCCATATCGGCACCCCATCCTTTCGCCAATAACAACCCAAGGCATAGCGCGGCAGTGGCTCGCCGGGATACCACTTGCCCTGTCCATAATGCAAAAGGGACCCCGGCGCAAATTCACGCCGCAAACGCTTTATCAACTCACCTGATAACACCCGCTTTTTATGCGATACTGCGGTGAAGTTCCATTCCTCCCCGTCCGGATCGTCAATGGAAACAAAAGTAGGCTCGCCCCCCATGGTCAGACGGATGTCGGATTTTTTGAAATCCTTGTCTATCTCCAGGCCAAGGGCATTCAACTGCGTCCATTGATCCGGCGTATAGGGAAAAGTGACCCGCGGGGATTCATGCACCCGTGTGACGGACATTTCAAAATCAAACTTGCATTTGGATTCCTCCACCATGCCCGTGATGGGGGCGGCGCTGGATGGATCGGGCGTGCAAGCGAGCGGGATATGCCCTTCGCCGGCAAGCAGCCCGCTCGTCGGGTCCAGACCAATCCATCCGCCCCCCGGAAGATAAACTTCCGTCCACGCATGCAAATCCGTGAAGTCCCGGTCAGACCCGCTGGGGCCGTCCAGGGATTTCTGATCCGGCTTAAGCTGGATCAGGTACCCGCTCACAAAACGCGACGCCAAGCCAAAATGCCGCAAAACCTGGCAAAGCAGCCAGGCGGAATCCCGGCACGACCCGCTGCGCTTGGACAAGGTCCTCCCCGGTGTCTGCACTCCCGGTTTCAAGCGGATGGTGTAGGCAATGTCCTTCCAGACCCGCTGGTTCAGGAAAACCAGAAAATCAATCGTGCGGAGCTTGAATTCGGAATCAGGACTGGAAACCAGGGCAGGATTCCGTGACCGGGCCAACAAGGCCGCACCCTGCCGCAAATCGGCAAGGTAATCCTTGAATCGCGGGCCAAAATGGGACTTCTTCATGAACGGCGCCAATTCGTGGTCCAGCGATGAATCGTAACAAAATGGATAACACTCGGCCTCCGGTTCCAGGAAAAAATCAAAGGGGTTGAAAACCGCCATCTCCGCGATCAAATCCACTGTCACCACCAATTCACGGACAGGCTTTTCAAAAACCAGCCGCGCGGCATGGTTGGATTGCGGATCCTGTATCCAGTTGATGAAATGACGTTCCGGCTGGATTTTCAGCGAATAAGACAGGATGCGCGTCCGGGAATGAGGCGCGGGCCTGAGCCGGACCACCTGGGGCCCCAATTGAACCAAACGGTCGTATTTGTACCTGGTTTGATGATGCAGTGCGATATGGATGGACATGAATCAATGCCAGTTATTTCCGGCCGCGGAACCGGAGAGGTTTTGCTGCTGCTGTTCCTCCTGCTGGACCATGTGTACCCCCTCCACCGTCTCAAAGGTTTGGGAAATATACGCGAGAAACAAGGCGTTCCCGATGTCGTTTAATTTGCCCTGCACCTCGTCCAGGTATTGGTGCAGGCCCCGGTCAAAAATATCGTCAATGGTGCTGAACTGGAGTTCGGCCAGGAGGCGTCCGGTCAATTTCTCGGCCGTATTGCAAAAGTGCCCGTCTGCGACCCCGGAAATGCGACGCAAGGCCCGGTTGAGTTCGCTCACGCAAAAACGCAGCGAACGCGGGAAAGCGTCATCCAGAAGCAGGAATTCGGCTATGGCTCGCGGCTGGACATCCGGACCGCAAATGGCGCGATACGCGTCCCAAGCGCTGCACGAGCGCAAAACCGCCGACCACTCCAGGGTGGCGGTTGAATTGATGGCTGAAGGAGCCCCGCGTGCCGGGAGGGATTTATGCCGCACATCCAAGATACGCGTGGTTTTGTCCCCACGCTCCAGAAACTGGCCTGCCTGGACAAACCACCAGCCTTCATCGTGAACCATGGTCGCATTCATGATGCCAATGACCAGAAGCGAGGCGGTCTTGATTTGCTGGAAAAACTCGCTGGGGTTCCGGTTCCAGATTTTTCTGGCCTGCGCGGAATGCAGGAAAAGGTAAACCCGGTTCAATTCCTCCCAAAGCTCCATGGTGATCTGGTCGCGGACCATTCGGGCATTTTCGCGCGCGGCATTGATGCATTGATAGATGGAATTGGGGTTTTCCGGCTTGAATACCAGGAATTCCGTCACGGCTTGGCCGGTGGCCTCGGGGTGGAGCTTGAAAAACCCTTCCTCGTCCCCCGTTGTTTGAATAATCGGCAGCCAGTACTCCACCATCCTTTCGGAATCAAGGCTTCGCATGTCCAGCAGCAACTGGAGGTTGACATCCACGATGCGCGCAATGTTTTCAGCGCGTTCAATATACCGCGCCATCCAATAGAGGGAATGAGCTACTCGGGAAAGCATGGCATTATAATTGGCATTGGTTCGTCATTCATCCGTATAAAGCACCCACGTGTCCTTGCTGCCACCGCCTTGGGAGGAATTCACCACCAGGGATCCCTTTCTCAAGGCCACGCGGGTAAGGCCCCCGGGAATGATGGAAACCCTTTCACCCGAAAGGACAAACGGGCGCAAATCCACATGCCGGCCTTCAAACTGCCCGTCGCAATGGGTCGGGTGCTGCGAAAGATTGATCATGGGCTGGGCTATGTAGTTGCGCGGCTCCGCCAGCACAAGTTGCCGGAATTTTTCAATTTCCTTCCGGTCCGCCTTGGGCCCCATCAGCATGCCGTACCCGCCCGATTCATTGGCAGCCTTGACCACCAATTCAGGAAGATGTTCCAGGATGTATTGACGGTCCTTTTCCTCGCTGGCCAGATAGGTGGGAACATTGGGCAGGATCGGGTCCTGATCCAGGTAATACTTGATCATGCGCGGCACGAAATAATACATGACTTTGTCATCCGCAATGCCAGTCCCGATGGAGTTGGCCAGGGATACGTTGCCCGAACGATACGCATTCACCAGGCCGGGCACGCCCAGCATGGAATCCTTGCGAAACACGGTTGGATCCAGGAAATCATCGTCAATCCGGCGGTAAATCACGTGGACCTGCTGCAATCCCTTGGTGGTTCGCATGTACACCCGGGAGTTGCGCACCATCAAGTCGCGGCCTTCCACGATCTCTATGCCCATCTGGCGTGCCAGGTAGGTGTGTTCAAAATAGGCGCTGTTATAAACCCCGGGCGTGAGGAGGACCACGGTGGGATCAGCCACGCCAGGCGGGGCTATGTAACGAAGGGATTTGAGCAATTCCTGCGGGTAATGCTCCACCGGCCTCACCCCAATGCCTTCAAACATGTTTGGAAACGCCCGCTTCAACGCCCGCCGATTCTCCAGGACATAACTCACCCCGGAGGGACATCGCCCGTTGTCCTCCAGCACCAGGTAATTCCCATCCGCATCCCGGATCAAATCCGTCCCGCAAATGTGAATATAGATTCCCCGGGGCACTTCAAAATTCACAAATTCACGCCTGAAATGCCTCGCGGATAAAACATAAAACTCCGGGACAACCCCATCCTTGAGGATTTTTTGGTCGTGATAAATGTCGTGGAGAAACAAATTCAGCGCGGTGATGCGCTGCACCAGCCCGCGTTCCAGGTGGTCCCATTCACGGGCTGGAATGATCCGCGGCAGAAGGTCAAACGGAAAGATTTTCTCCGCCCCCTGGGCCGCGCCATAGACGTTGAAGGTGATCCCCTGCCGCAGGAACGCATTCTCAATGTCCTCCCGCCGGGCATCAAATTCCTGCCTGGAAAAGGACCCAAAGGATTGGTGAAACTTTTTGTAATGCGGCCTCACTTCCGTGCGGGCATCACACATTTCATCAAATCCGGCTTCTATCTTGTATTGATCGAGCATAGCCATTCAACCGATTACAGGGCAAAACCCCGCAATCCTTGTTTTTGACCCAATTAATCTTTTCCTTGTTTAGCGAGGCAACATACATTGCCTCAACCCCATTGAATCGAAAAAACCGTTTGAAATCAAGTTTTATTCTTTTTGGGCTCC
>DAIDJC010000067.1 GCA_027451565.1 Limisphaerales bacterium
GGTCGGGAAAGGCTTGCGGTACGCTATTCCAAACGCAAAAACTAATGGCAAAGCATAGCCAAGCACCCTGAAAACCTGATCATGCCAATGTCGAAGTGGACGGATCATTTTTTGATTTTCAGGGAGTTTTTATTTGGTTTCTCTGAATTCGGCACTCGATGCTTAAGCCAGCGGCCCAGTAAAAAAGGCCAAAGCACTGCGCAACCCGGAAAAATCATGATCTTGAATCCCCATGTGCCCCCGGGAGTTTGAGGATAGGCCGCCTGCGTGCCTCGGAGGACAAAGAAAACCCCGAAAACGAATCCGCAGCACAGGTAAATTCCCAACAATTCAAGAAACACGGAAGTGATCATGGCAATTGGCATTTTAAGTTCGGAAAATCGGGCCTGTTTGTCTCTTTTTCACGCAGGCTGCCTTTAAATCTCAATCTTGTAAAGCCTGCAAGATTAGTCCGGGATTCGCCGCCCGTTGGCGGAGTAAATTGATGCGCACAAATGCTTTCAATTTATTTACCTTTTCACGCAGCACCTCGCTCCCGGGTTCACTTCCAACCTGCCGCATTGGTTGAAATGCTTGTCTGAAAACCCTGAAATAAACCAGAAACCATAATTCATTGCATCCATACTGTCGCGGTTTCCAATGCATCCTTACAAAACATTTTAATGTTGGAACCTGACGCAGCATACCAATTCCCAATTGGCATGTCTCGGAGACTTTCTGTTAATTGCGGCGGGCGCTACGGAAATGGATTTTGAATTCAACCGCAAAATCCGCTTTGCCGGGTTCAGCCTTGTCATTTGCCGCCTCCTCGCGAGTTTGAAAGTGTGGCCGCCGAGCTTTGGATGGATTCAATGAGTTGTTGCAGATGCAGCGAAGTGACAGGAGGTTTCCATGCCATCATGACAGGACATTCCACCACCTGGTTATCCAGTGGAATCAATTTCAACCTTGGCCCCACCAGGCAGGCAAAACATTCCGGAACCAAGGCCACCCCGGCGCCGGATTCCACTCCCAAAATGATTCCGCTCACTCCCTCGTGCTCCTCGGCAATTTTAAGCCTTCGAAAGGATTTCCCAAACAAACCAACCAACATTTCATAATATTCCGGATATTCGGAACGGCTGTAGATGATCAGCGGTTCAGCCAGAATTTGATCCAAGTCCGCCTTTTTGGCTTTTGAAAGGGCATGGCGTGGAGACACTGCCAGGCAGAGGGGATAACGAATCAACTCCTGCGATGCCAGCTTGCGCAGGTATTTTCCCTCCACCTTCACCATGAGAGCGATATCGAGACTTCCAGTCCGCAATTGCTCCAGCATTTCTCCGGTGGACAGATCGTGGAGGGCCACCCTGGCTTGGGGCCATTTTTTCTGAAAATCACGCAGTGTCGCCGGCAGTATCTGGACTGTGAGCGATGGCGCGTAGCCAATATGCAACTCCCCGCGTCCCTCCTCGACCACGGATCGGGCTTTTTGGATTCCCTCCTCCATTCGCTGCAACACGGCCCGCGATTCCTCCAGAAAAACCCGGCCGGCAGTGGTTAGTTTCAAAGCCTTTGCGGTGCGCTCAAACAGGGGAAATCCCAACTCCCCCTCAAGGTCTCGAATTTGCCGGCTGATTCCAGGCTGTGACACGTGCAGTTTCAACGCCGCGCGTGAAATGTTTTCCTCTGCCGCCGCAGCAACAAAATAACGAAGGTGACGCAGTTCCATGATCGGATGCCACCTTCAGGTGGTATGCCAAATGAGGACGCCTGCCGGCCATTGTTTCATGCCCCGCAGTATGCCTTCTGGTTATACCAAGGCAAGAAACATGGTATTTTTAAAAACCCCAAAAACAGCGCATTTTATTTTCATGATGACAATACGGAAAAGCAATGAACGGGGCCACGCCAACCATGGCTGGCTGGACAGCTACCATACCTTCAGTTTTGCGGATTACCATGATCCCCGCTGGATGGGATACCACGGTCTTCGGGTGATCAACGACGACCTGATCATGCCCGGCATGGGCTTTGGAACCCATGGGCACAAGGATATGGAGATCATCACTTATATCCTCTCCGGAGCGATTGAGCACAAAGATTCCATGGGCCACGGACGCGTCATTCGGGCTGGCGACGTGCAATATATGGCTGCGGGTTCCGGAGTGCGGCACAGCGAATTCAACCCCTCCAGCACGGAACCCACTCACCTGCTCCAGATATGGATTCAGCCCAACCTACTGGGGGTCCAGCCCAGGTACGCCGAGAAATCCCTGCACGCAGCCCAAACTGGGCAATGGCACCTGATCACAAGTGAAGAGGGACGCTCTGGTTCCCTGGCCATTCACCAGAATGCCGACCTGTGGATGGCGCGGCTGGAGCCTGGGCAAAAACTTCCGCTGAACCTTGCGGCGCGGCGGCATGCCTGGCTGCATGTGGCTGAAGGCGCCGTGGAATTGGAGCAAACCGCGTTGGAAGGTGGAGATGCTGCGGCTTGGAGTGATCCCGGTGAGAAGCATCTGACCGCCAAAAAAGCCTCCCAAATTCTCTTTTTTGACCTCAAATAAAAAACCAGAAAAAATCCAATGAAACGAATTTTCTATTGGCTGGCCGCAATCACCACGGTGGGTGCCTCTCTCGTGTGGACTTTTGCAGGTGGTAATTTGGGTTGGACCAAAACCAGCGACGTCGTCAAACAGTTGGATCCCGTCACCGGCATAGAAGGAATCACCTACCATCAGGCTTTCCATCCAGGAGTGGACTTTCTGGGTGCAGCGCTGGTTCTCGCCGCCATTCTGGCCGCAATCGGCTTTATCCTGCCGCGAAAATCCTTAAAAAAAGCACAATAAAATAAAAATTTGAATCCAAACAATAATCCGCGAACAAATGACCGATAAACAATAAATCACAATATGAAAACAAACATCACACTTAACAGCCTGCTCCTTCTCCTATGCCTTCCGGCTGCGAATTTGAAGGCCTCCCCTGAAACCTTTGATTTCAAAGATCCAAAGGGTGTAAACAATGCGGTGTTCCAATTGGATGCCCCGCTTGAATCCGTCAATGGCAGTGCCAACGGTATTTCCGGCACCGTGAACTTTGATCCCGCCAATCCAGGCGCCACAACCGGCGTGATTGATGTCGCTGCGGAAAGCCTGACTGTGCCAAATCCCTTGCAAAAAGAGCACCTGCATGGGCCCAATTGGCTGGACGTGGCAAAATACCCGGATATCCGGTTCGAAGCTCAATCTTTTGCAAATGTCAAAACCGACGGAAACATCACCACTGCATTGGTGACAGGCCCCTTTTCCCTGCATGGAGTAACCCAAACCATCTCGGTGCCTCTGACATTGACCTACCTGCCGGGCCGCTTGGGAGACAGGGTCCCGGGCATGCATGGGGACTTGTTGGTAATCCGAAGCCAGTTTGTCCTCAAGCGGGGAGATTTTAATATCCAAAAGAGGCATTATGAGGACAAGGTTTCGAATGAAATCCATCTCACCCTGGCCATCGCTGGGGCGGCTGTAAAACCTTGAATCGGAACTTTTTCAAAATAATTGATATCCATACCATGAAAACCATAGGCATACCCTTCTTCACCGGCTCGGGGCACACTGGCAGGATGGCAGAAGCTGTCGCCAAAGGCGCGTCCAACGTGGCAGGCAGCACAGTGAAACTTCTCCCCATTCTTGGCGAACACATTGTGAATGGGCGATACCAAAACGAGGAAGCCCTTAAGCAACTCGATGAATGCGATGGGATCCTGTTTGGCAGCCCGACTTACATGGGTGGACCCGCGGCCCAGTTCAAGGCCTTTGCCGATGCCACGGGAGGCAGATGGTTTGCCAGCGCCTGGCGAAACAAGGTTGCAGGCGGCTTCACGGTGTCCAACAGCCCCAGCGGGGATAAATTCAGCACCCTGCAATATTTCTTCACGCTGGCCATGCAGCATGGAATGATTTGGGTGGGGCTTGGGGAAATGCCGCTCCAACCAAACGGGGTGAACCATTTGGGCGGCTTCTCGGGTGCCATGGCCCAAGCCGGCCAGGAGGATCCGAAAGTGGCACCAGGCATCGGAGACCTGCGAACGGGCGAAATCCTCGGGGCGCGCCTCGCTGGCGTGGTCCTTCAAATCAGGGCCTGAAAAACATTCGCCATCGAATGCCTCCCTGCTCCGCCCCCCAAGGCTTGGCGGCCATTTAAGTATGTTTCCAATGGCCCCAAGCCTGCTGAAATGATTGGGAATTCGTCCGGCGGTCTGCTCTATTATCAAGCATGGACTCACTTAAGCTGACAGGCATGGAAATTTTGGTGGTGGATGACGAGCCTCTCCTGCGCAGGCAAATTTGCTCCCATTTAACCCGCCTGGAAGCAGAGGTGACCGGCGTGGGTACCCTGGCACAAGCCAAGGCCGCAGCGAGTGAAAACGACTGCGATTTTGTGCTGCTGGATGTGAATTTGCCGGACGGATTGGGAACGGATTTGTTGCGTCAAAAAGTTTTTTCACCCTCCACCATCGTGATCGTGATGACTGCAGCAGGAGCCATATCGGGCGCCGTGGAGGCCATGCGTCTGGGTGCGGCGGATTATTTGACCAAGCCTTTTGATTTGGACGAACTGCCCCTGGTCATGATCCGTGCCCAGCGCTTCCGGCAATCCGCCCGCCGCGAGGAATACCAGCGCCAGAAGGCAGCCGATACACACGATTCCTTCTTTTTTGGCGCATCCATGGCCCCGCTGGCGGGCATGATTGATAAAATCGTGGCCGCAGATCACCGCATCCAGTCACCCCTGCCACCGGTCTTGATCCAGGGTGAAACGGGGACCGGCAAAACCACCATTGCACGCAGGCTGCATCATTTGGGCCCGCGTGCAGCCCAGCCCTTGGTGGAGGTCAACTGCTCTGCGCTCCCGGATAGTCTGGCGGAATCGGAATTGTTTGGAAATGAACGCGGTGCCTTCACGGATGCGCGCGCAGCCCGAATGGGACTTTTTGAGGCAGCGAATGGCGGAACTTTGTTTCTCGACGAATTGCCCAGCCTGTCTCCCACGGTTCAGGCCAAGGTGTTGAAAGTCATTGAGGAGCAGCGTCTTCGCCGCCTGGGCGGCACGCGGGAAATTCCGGTCAATGTCCGAATCATCGCCGCCACCCACCGCGATCTCAAGCAAGCAGTGAATGCAGGTCATTTTCGCGAGGACTTGCTTCATCGCCTGGACCTTTACCGGCTGGCCATTCCACCTCTTAGAGAGCGTGGCCGGGATATCTTACAACTGGCCGAAAACCTTTTAAAACAAATCTGCCTCCGGCATCAAATCGCCGACCGGACCATCTCCAGCCAGGGCAAAAAACGATTGCTCCTGTACGCATGGCCCGGAAATGTGCGGGAACTCGCCCACGAATTGGAACGCAGCGTGGTATTCGAGGAAGGGAGTGAACTTCATTTTGAAAATTTAAACACCCCGCTGCCCGAGCCTCAAAACCCCGGCACCGCCACTTGGTTACGAAGTGACTTTTCCTTTCCAGAGCAGGGTTTTCTTCTTGAGGAGGCAATCGGATTGCTTATCCATAAGGCGGTCAAACAAACCGACGGTAACATATCTGCGGCTGCGCGAATTTTGGGTGTCTCCAGAGACTATTTGAGATACAGGCTTGCAGCGGCCAAAAATAAGGGTGATTCATGAAGAGAAGTCTTCATTGGGCCATAATGCCAAATTTGACCAATCTAAACTTAATAAAATTGGGTGGTAGCACCCAATGCAAAAGGCTGGCGGCGCGGCCCCAAATATTGACTTGTTTATTACCTGCTCATTTTTAACACATTGCGCATATCAACATTATTTGGCATACCCGTTGCTAATTGGATATCACCTGACTTTTTAGGTCAAACAGCACAATCATAATGAATCAACCACACTTATGAAAATTATCAACAATCTGTTAAAACTGACATCCATGTGTGTAGCTCTGGCTTCTCCCAAAGCCATTTGGGCTCAATCCACCACCACTTCAACCGGTTCCACCTCGACCACATCCTCGGATGGCACCCCTACAGTCATAGTGCGCAACTATGAAGACAAAGACCTTTTGAAAGACCTCAAAGGGGCTCCCCCGGCGGTTGCCGCCATGATCATTAATTTCGACAACCAAGCGGACAAATACCTGCTCAAGCAGCGCCTTCTCCTGGAAAAGTTGTCCCACGCCACCACTGAGGACCAGCGCGAAGCCATCCGGGACAGGCTTCAGGATAATCGCCAGGCATTCTTGGATCAACTGGCCGATTTTCGCGAAAAGTTGAAGGACGACCTCCAAGACTTGAAGGGACGAATTAGCAATGCGGAATTCCTTCGCATCATTGATGCCGCCAAGGATGCATCGGAACTGGGACATTTCCGCCGGGGTCACTAATTCAAGAATTCGAATTCTCCAGCGCTCATGACCAGACGATCCAAAGATCGTCTGGTCATGTCTTTATTGGTATGAGAAGCTCATGACTGCCTTTCGTGAATACAATCTATAAACTGCTTTTCCTGGCCATGGCTTTCCTGCCATCGCTTGGATTGGCTCAGAATGCCACGAATGTCATGGAGGATAACCTGCCGCTGATCACAGCAAAGGATTTGGACACCCAATCACTCTTAAAATCATTGCTCTGGGACCAAAGCGGCACAGTCCGCACTGACCTTGGCTATCAGGATAATGTCCTTTCCAGTCCTACGAATACCATGGGCAGTTCCTATTGTGGGGCCGGGCTGGACTATTCACTGACCCGCCTGCCATTGGATGGTTGGGGTGTAAATATCACGGTTACAGGAGATTCCATTCGTTACATGCAAAATGTCCCCACCTCCGGGGAGGATTTTTGGGTGGCAAGCGAATCGTTAAAACACATGGACGGCAACTGGGAATATGGATTTGAGGCCATGGAAAACTACGTTGACCAGGAGGAATTTGCTCTGGTGCAAAATGGCCTTAATGTAGTGGATGTGCGCGGAGCCTTGCTCACCGGCAAGCCATACATCAGGCGGGATTTCGGGACAAATATTTGGCTGCAGGCGGATTTTAGCGGGGGACGCAACTGGATGGCGGACCCCATAGGGGACCAGTGGGAATTCGGCCACAAAGGCAGCCTAGGCTGGAATCCAACCAGCGCCAGCACGTTGATCCTGGATGAGGAGGTCTTGCGGGAATACAACCAGCAAATTCTGGTGTTCAACGGAGATGGCTCCGTAAATCCGGGCCAGAAGCTTGCCACATGGCAAAGCACTTCCCAATTGCAATGGCAACAAGCTTGGGATTCCAAGAGACGATTATTTACGGATATCAGGTTGGAATTCATTGATTCGCAGGACAATGGCGGTGGGTATTTCAATTTTATGGAGTACCGGGTAGCCGGGCGGATCCGGTATGAGGCCAAACCATGGCAGGTCGTGGGCAACCTTTGGACGGAATGGCAGGAATTTCCCGTGCAAGGCATCAACGTCACCTCCGGCCCCCATCTCCATGTCATGACCTGGCATTTGGACCTTCGGGCAGAACGCCGTATCACTCATTGGCTGGCCCTCTATGCCGAATACAGTTATGAACGAGCCGTTTCCAACACTTTGACGGATGAATATGGAATGAGCAACGTGACTGCCGGGGCAAGTTGGAATTTTTGATTTTCGTAACATTTTCCCGGCCTCCTTCGTCTTCTCTTTCACATTGTTGCCAGCCATGCGTAAAACTGCTGCCACGACTCCTGATCAGGTTCAACCTTTCCAGGACCAGCCTTGGGCAGCCATTATTTCAGGCTGGATCATTTCCCTGCTTGTCCTGGCTTTGGTGTTGGTCTGGTCCGCCTGGAACCTGCACGAAAGTTTCCTAAGCGAAATCACTAACCGCCAGGGCGAAATCCTTGATTCTGTCACCGCAGCCCAATTTCGAAACGACCAGCAAAATGGTCAGGCCGCTTTTTCGTTAAAGGAAACAACGGAACAATTGCAAATTGCGCTTGAAGTGTCTCACCTGCGGGAAATATTGGGCGTGCGCCTTTATTCCGCCAGCGGGGTTCAAGAAAATGCCTTTCCCGCGTATGTGGCAGACGCACTCTTGACGCAGGATGATTTGAAACGGCTGCAACAGCTCCAGCCTGCAAGCCACTATCTGGGCGGCGCGCGCTTGGACCAGCAAGTCATGCTGCCAGAAACCAGTACCGCCCCCTTGTTGCTGGTGGCCATACCTCTCCGGTCCGATGAAAATCCACATTTGGTTGGCATCCTTCAATTCATCATGGATGGCAGCTCCACGGCATTTGAAATAAAGCGGTTGGATGACAAGCTGATAACCAGGTTTAGTCTCGCATTTTTGGTTGCCTCCGTCATTTTGTCCGCAGGTCTTTGGCTCGGGTTTGGGCGGCTCCAAAAATCCAACCGACTCCTCGCGGAGCGATCGCGCGATTTGTTGCAGGCAAACCGGGAACTCGCGCTGGCGGCTAAATCATCCGCCTTGGGTGCCATTACCGCTCACCTCATTCATGGTCTGAAGAACCCCCTCTCAGGCCTTCAAAATTTTATGCAGGGCGCATCCACCGCCCCGCACTCCGGGCCGGGGGAATGGCAGGAGGCTGCCGCCTCTGCACAAAGGATGCAGAATCTCATTCATCGTGTTGTGGGGGTTCTTAAGGAGCAGGATGCCACCTCCCACTACGATATATCCATCGGCGAGCTTTTGGATTTGTTGACCCTCCGCATCGGTCCACTCGCAAAAAAACATGGCGTGGAATGGACTGTTTCCAACACCGCAACCGGGAGCCTCCCTGGACGGCAGGCCAATCTTGTGCTCTTGATATTGGAAAACCTGGCCCAAAATGCCGTCGAAGCCACTCCTCCAGGAAAAAAGGTCCAGGCGCAGGTGTTCCACCGCAACGATGGTTTGGTGGTAAGAATTGAGGATCAAGGCCATGGGCTGCCACCGGAAGCCAGTCGTAATCTTTTCTCGCCCTGCGCCTCCACCAAACCCAATGGCAGCGGCTTGGGCTTGGCCATAACTCATCAACTGGCAAGGCATCTGGGCGCCGCGTTGGAACTCATCTCCTCCACCACGGCTGGCACCTGTTTTGAATTGGCCCTGAATGCCTCACCGCAGCCAAGGGCCTCGTTCGAAAGATCACCAAGCTTGGTTTCAACCCTCCTCCTGATTGCTTTTTTAACCATTCTCCCAGGTTTGGCCCCTGCCCAAGCGCTTCCATGGCGTTGGTCTAACCCCCAGCCAAATGGAAACAACATCACAGGCATTGCCCAAAACAACGAAACTTCCGTGGAAATAGCCGAATTGGGTCAAATTTACGTGGGCACACACTTTTATGATTGGTCGCCAGTGAATTCCGGAACCACCAACGACCTGGAGGCGGTGTCTTTTTTTGGAAATCGTTTGGTGGCCGTTGGGGCTGGCGGCACGGTGGTGTATTCCGACGATGAATCGCATTTCACCAACGAAACTTTAAACACCTCCGGCAATTGGCTCGTGGCCTTGGCCGCATCCCCGAACCTGTTGGTGGCCGATGGAGACAATGCCACCTTGGTAACCAGCCCGGACGGTGCAAACTGGTCCAGCCAGCCCACCCCGCCGGTTGTGGGTGCGAACTGGCTCCTAAGCGCCGCTTGGGGCAATGGTGTTTTTGTCATTGGGGGTGAAAATGGCTATTTGGCCAACAGTAGCGATGGCATCCACTGGACCAACCAGGCGCCCGGTGTGTTGGGCGCCGGAAACGATGTGACTTGGCTCTATTACTCCACAGGGTCCGGCGCGGCCGCTCAATTCCCCTATCCGGGCTTTTGGGCTGTGACCGATACGGGGCAGGCCTGGTGCAGCACCAACCAAGGTGTGGCGTGGTACAGGATCCAAGGAGTGACCGGATCCGGGGTGGTGGATGCGTTGGCAGTCAATGCTTCATCCGCATTGATTGCCGGCGCCACCAATGTACAGTTTGCCGGATCATCCGGGGAGTGGTCGCAGCAAGTAGGGCCTCAAATCACAAACGCCCCTTCCTGGAATTATTATGATTGCCTGTGGGACACCAATGGGGATTATCAACTTGCCGGTGAATCAGGTTTGCTGGTTCAAGGCGCTCCCACATCCACCAACATCACTTGGCAATCCCAATACTTCTCCATTTATGACTGGCTCCTGCAAGTGGTTTCAGTTTCATCCCTGGCATCACCGGGCTACACCAACCAGCTCTATGTCGCTGTCGGCGACCATGCGCGGATCATGACCAGCTCCGACGGCGCAAATTGGTCCGTTGAAGCGGTCCCCCAAACCAATTCCGTCTCACTGTCCACCAGCATTTTCCTGGGAATAGGCGGGGACACCAACCTGCTGTTGGCGGTGGGAAACCAAGGTTGCCTCGCGGTAAGTCCCTACATCCAATATCCAGTCGTTGAAACAAATCTTAATGGAAGTTTGGTCACCAACCCAGCCACAGCGGAGGGGGTCCTCTGGTATCCGCTCCCAGCCCCGTGCACCAATGATTTGCAGGCCGTGGGCGTTTTCAAAGGTGAGTACTATCTCGCCGGAGGAAACGCCACCCTGCTGGCCAGCGCCAACGGAACCAATTGGGTCAATATCCCCCTGGCGGTGACCAATAACCTCGCTGGCATCGCTGTTTCATCCAATCAAATGGTGATCGTGGGCGATCACGGCTGCATCCTGACCTCGCCGGATGGATCCACTTGGACCCAGCAAAAATCCGGAACCTCAAAAGACCTGTTCCGGGTTCGATGGATCAACGACCGGTTTCTTGCCATGGGTCAATTGGGTGCGCTGCTCGATAGCTCCGATGGCATTGTGTGGAGTAACCTTTCCAGCGGCACGACCAACTGGCTGAATGATGCCGTGATGGTTTCCAATACTTGTTTTGTGGTTGGCGACTACGGCTTGGTACTCTCGAGCACGAACATGACCAAATGGTCCCCTTCCCCCATGATCACAAGAAACTCCCTCTACGGCGCTGCCACGCAAAACGGCCAGTTGGTTGTGGTGGGACTGTCTGGCTCCATCCTTCGGGCGCAAATCATCCCCAACTTTTCCCCTGTCAACATCCAGAACTTTGTCCGCGCTGCAGGCGAAAACGTCTTTCTTCTATCCGGCTTGGTGGATCAGTCATGCACTCTGAATTTCAGCACGAATTTTTCCCAATGGTACACCGGCCCGGTGGTGGATTTCCTCAATGGAAACGGATTGGTGGAGGTGATCCAAAGCCTGCCACCAGACCCGCCGCCAGCCCAGTTTTATCGCTGCGAACTGCTTCAATAAAGCCTGGTGCCTGCCATCCACTGCCACAGGCCATGTGGAATGGGCCTTGGGGCTATATGCGCCCTCTCAATGCCCGCCCGGAACTGCCCTCTGCAAAAAGTCAAAGGTGCTCCGCCACCAACCCACTTTCTGTTCCGCCACCTCATTGTGACGGGCACCCTGGACAAATTCAAGTTGCTTGGGACCCTTGTAGGAACGGCACAACTCCAAGCCTGATTGCGGTCCAAGGATCTCGTCAGCCCCTGCCACAACGAATTCAACAGGGCCATGATAATGACTCAGCGCCATTGCCGGATTAAAACGATCCCATAAAAGGAAATAAGCGGGAAGGAACCATAATCTTCTCTGGGCCACGGAAGCCAGATCGTGGTAAGGAGCCAGCATCACTATTCCCGCCACCCGGTCGGGAAACGCTTCGGCAAGGTCCCCAGCCACCCCGGTGCCTATGGATTCGCTCACCAGGTAGCACGGCTTGCTTGCAGGCAGGCTTTGAAAGGCTTTGCGCGCGGCGGTATCCAGGCTCCGCCGCGAGGGTCTGCCTTCCCGCGCCCCATATCCTGGATATTCCAAAACAAAAACATCCATCCCGGTGGCATCATGGATGGGACCCGCCAGATACCCGCGCTCTCCCGCGCAGCCTGCATTCCCATGAAAGATAAGTGCCAGCCCATTACTCACCCCTGCGGCGGGCAAATGCCAGCCCATCAAATGGCCCTCAGAATCCAGCCAGGGTTGCAAACCACTTTCACGGGCCAGCGCCGTCTCATCCGCCATGGACATGGATTCAGGCACGTACAGAAGATGGCGCTGCCCAATCAGCGCCGCCAATACCAACCCGGCATAAATAAGACAAACGAGCAATATCACGCGCCTGCACTTTTCAAGCCAGCCACCTCCAGGCACCGGTTCCAGTCCGGAGGTTTTCATGGTTCATTCTTTCTTGGCCACTTTCACTTCCAGGTAAAGGTCCCGCAACTGGCGCGGGGAAACCGTGGACGGCGAATCGGTCATCAAGTCGGTCCCCTTGGCCGTTTTTGGAAAGGCGATCACATCGCGGATGCTGGGGGTGCCGCAAAGGATGGCTATCAGGCGGTCAAATCCCAGGGCAATCCCGCCATGGGGCGGTGCCCCGTACTTGAAGGCATCCAGCATGTATCCGAATCTCAATCGTGTTTCTTCCGCAGGTATGCCCAGCAGGTCTTCAAAAATGGTCTTTTGAACGTCGGGCTGGTGGATTCGTATCGAGCCACCGCCCAATTCCACCCCATTGACCACCACGTCATAAT
>DAIDJC010000068.1 GCA_027451565.1 Limisphaerales bacterium
ATATACAGCCAGCCCAGAATGCTGGGCGGTTTCATCTGGGAATGGAGCGACCAAACCCTGCATCGGAAGCTTCCAGATGGCCGGGTGGTCAATGCCATGGGCGGCGATTTTGGTGACTTTCCCAACCATGGCGGATTTTGCGTCAAGGGCATCGTGAACGGGGAGCGGCAACCTTACCCGGATTACTGGGAGGTAAAGAAGGTTTACCAACCCGCCACCATGGAGGTCCTCACCTGCAAGCCGGGCCAAATCATGGTGCGCCTGACCAACCGCAATGGTTTCCTGGACTTGGACACTTATCAAATGATCTGGACCCTGACGAGTTCAGTGGGCAAGGTCATCCAATCGGGGGCGCTTCCCGCTGTCGAATGTCCACCTGGCAAAACGGCCACCATTCGATTTTCCCTGGCCAAATCATTCAAGCCCAAGGCTGGCATGGAGTACTGGATCCGCTTGGCGTTGCAAACCCGCCAGGACCAGCCATGGGCCAAAGCCCCCTATGAGGTGGCTTGGCAGCAGTTCAAACTCCAGACACCGGGTGCCACCACGGTTTCACCAATCCCTTTTCGGCCTTCACCGCTGGCCCTCAATGAATCACCGGGCCAGATCGTCGTTTCAGGCTCGCGTCTGGGCGCCACATTTGACAAAGCCACTGGAAACCTGGATTCACTTTCGTTTGAGGGAAGGAATCTATTGGCAGACCATCCTGGATCCGGGCCGGCGCTTCAGTTGTTCCGGGCGCCCACGGATAATGACAAGGGGTTTGGCAAATGGCTGGCTCGCGATTGGCGCGATGCGGGGCTTGCCTCATTAACAAATGTGCTGGTGAGGCTGCAGGCGGACCAGCCCAACCCTTTTGAAATCCATGTCAGGTCCATTGTCCGAAGCAAGGCCACACAAGGCGGGATGGTTACCGTTCTGGATTGGACCTTTCACGGCGGCGGTGCGGTGGAAATTTCCGCCTCTTTCCAACCTTTCGGCCAGTTGCCCTACCTTCCCCGGGTGGGGCTGGTCATGGCCCTGGCCCCGGGTTTTGAAAACCTGGCATGGCTGGGCCGCGGACCCTGGGAAAATTATCCAGATCGAAAAGATGGTGCCGACGAGGGTTTATGGCACAGCACCGTGTCAAACCAGCTTGTTCCCTATGTCCGGCCCCAGGATAACGGCAACCATGAGGACGTGCGCTGGCTGGAATTGACGGATACCAATGGCAATGGCACGCGCTGGGAATCAAGGAATGGAATGTTTTCATTCTCCGCCTTGCACCTTTCATCCGCCGACCTTGCTGCTGCGCGGCATGATTATCAGCTCAAGCCAAGGTCGGAAATCATTTTATCCATCAATGCCATCACCTCCGGCCTGGGAAACAGCAGTTGTGGTCCGGGAGTCCTGGCACGCTACGCGGTGTGGCCCCAGGTCCGCACCCTGTCTCTGCGGCTCACCCCTGCCCTTTCCAGCCAGAATTCACCAAAAATCAAGCCATGACCAAAACCATTGCCCACAATCTGTTTCTCCTGCTCTTGTCCGGGAGCGTCTCCCTTGCTGCTTCCACTTTTAATGTCAAAAACTTTGGCGCGAAGGGGGACGGATTCTCCCTGGACACGCTCGCGTTTCAAAATGCGGTGACTGCAGCCCAGACCAATGGTGGCGGCGTGGTCCTGGTGCCACAGGGCCAGTATAAGATTGATCCCATCACCCTGGCATCTGGCATCAATTTGCACCTGGAGGCAGGCGCGGTGATCCTGCTGGATGACAAACGGAGCCGATACCCGGTGGTTCACAACCGTTATCAGGACGGCATTACTGCAACTGACTGCCGCGACGTGCAGATCACGGGGTCTGGAATCATTGACGGGCTTGGAGAAGCCTGGTGGCAGGCTTTCCGGGAGAATCCCCACATGACTCACCGCCCCTACCTGGTCAAATTCCAGAATTGCACCAACTTGACCGTGACCGGCGTGACTTTCCGCAATTCACCCATGTTCCATCTCGTCACCGAGAATTGCACGGATGTGAAGATTTTTGATGTCACCATCCATGCCCCAGAGCATGCCCCCAATACGGATGGAATAGATCCTTCGGGATGGAATTACCAGATTCTGCGCTGCCATATAGACACCGGCGATGACGACATTGCCATCAAACCGGACCCGCACTCGGGTCGTTCGCCGGGCAACCGGCATTTTGTGGTGAAAGACTGCGTGTTTGGGCATGGCCACGGCATGTCCGTGGGAGGTGGGAGCGCCGGCGGCCTGGAGGATTTGCGGGTGGACCACTGCTCCTTTAGCCACACAGACTACGGAATACGCATCAAAACCCTCAGGGGTAATGGAGGTCTGCTCCAGAATTGCCTGTACGAAAACCTGCAAATGACCGCCATCCAGAAATCACCCATCAGCATCCAGGACTATTACCCGGAGAGCAACGCCCCAAAGGATCCCGCCACGGAGAAAACCGCTCCCATCCATGACTCCACCCCTATCAACCGTCATTTGATCATACGCAACCTTAACGCCACGGATTGCCCCAATGCCGGAATCCTGCGCGGGCTTCCTGAAGCCCCCATTGAGGATGTAACCTTCGAAAATGTGCACCTATCAGCCAGGACCGGAATGGTGATTGATCATGCCCGCGCGATAAAATTTTTGCACTCCTCCATCAGCACCGGGAAAGGGCCAGCCCTTATCACCTACGATGCCCAGGTCACCGGCCTAAAGTAGGGCGGATCAAAATGACTGCCGGCAAGGGGAGCCAGCAGGTTGGGGAAGGCTTGCCAGCTTCAACACATGCAAAAAAGCCACGGACAGCAATTGTCCGTGGCTTTAGGAATGCTTTTTCCGGTTACTCCTTGGCGGCCTTGGCTTTTCTGGCGCCTTTTTCGGGCTTGGCTTCCGCCACAGGTTCCTTATCGGAGCTTTTCTCGGGGCGTTTTGAGCGTTTTTCGGTGTGCGGCTTGGCTTCCGTCACGGATGCGACAGGAGCGGCAACCGGGGTGGCGCTCTCCACGCGGACCTTCAGCGAACTTTTGACCTCAGCGTGCAAACGCAATTCCACTTCGAATTCACCCAGGGTTTTGACGGGCGATTCCAAATGGATTTTTTTCTTGTCCAGGGTGACATCGAATTGATGCTTCAGTTCATCCGCAATCATCCCTGCGGTGACAGCCCCGAAAAGCTTGCCGTCATCCCCGGTCTTGACCTTGACCACGCAAATGAGCTTCGAGATGCTCTTGCCCAATTCGCTCATGGTGTTGAATTCATGGGCTTCACGCTCGGCACGGCGTTGTTTCAAGACCTCCAGGCGCCGCTTGTTGGCGGACGTCAACGGAATGGCCAGGCCTTCCGGGAAGAGATAATTGCGGGCATACCCTGCCGCGACCCTGACCTGGTCGGATTCACCGCCCAAGCCTACAATGTTGTGAGTAAGAATAACTTCAGTTTTAGCCATACAGAAATTGGTTTAGATTCAATGGACTCCGGTCAAAATGGAACGTCATCGCTTTCAGGAGGGGCATCACCCATGCCTGGGTCTGATTCCGGTGCGGCAGCAGGCGCGGACGCGGCGCGGGGCGGTTTGGGGCCGGGAGCAGGCGCGCCTTCGCCACCGCCCTGGGCTCCGCCCAGAAATTGAACTGTTTCAGCCACTACACCCAGGCGACTGCGCTTCTGCCCGGTTTGCTTGTCATCCCATTGGTCCAGCTTCAAGCGACCCTCCACCAGCATGGGCTTGCCCTTGCGCATATACTGGCCCACATTTTCAGCGGTGCGCCCGAAAATGTCCACATCCACAAAAGTGACTTCCTCTTTTTTCTCGCCCGCTTCGTTGGTCCACACCCGGTTGACCGCAAGGCCAACCTTGGCAATGGCGGTGCCTTTGGGCGTGTAGCGCAACTCGGGGTCGCGCGTCAGGTTCCCCACCAAAATCACCTTGTTGAAGCTGGCCATGTTGAAATGAGGTTACTTGGCTTCCGCCGGTTTCTGCGCGTGGGTGAAAATCACACGGAACACATCAGTGTTCAGCGCAAATTTGCCCTGCAACTGGGCCACGACTTCCGCTTTGGCCTCGAAAATGATGTTGGCATAAAAACCGGCCGTGTGCTTTTTATCCGCCACGCGGGAAAAGCTTTTTTTATCCATTTTTTGAATGGTCTCAACCTTGCCGCCTGCCGCGGAGATGTCCGCAGAGACCTTGTCGAGCACATCCTTCACACCTTCTTCTTTTCCTGTAAGGTTCAGGATGAACAGTCCTTCGTATCGTTTCACTTTATTTATTTTTTTCAGTATCTGCGAGGCCGTTAAACTGGCTCATCGCTTTTTGCAATCCCGCTGCCAGCCAGCAATCCACCTGGCTGACCGCCCGTTCCAGCACTTTTCCCAACAAATTTGTCTCAGATGCCTCAAAACTGCCCAGCACGTGCCCGGCAATCTCCCGCATCCCGTCACGCCGGCCTATCCCGATGCGAAGTCTCGGAAATTGGGCCGATCCCAAGTGGCTTTGGATCGAGTCCAGCCCATGATGACCGCCGCTGCCGCCACCGGGCCTCATCCGAATCTCGCCCAAGGGCAAATCCGCATCGTCCACCGCCACCAACACATTTTCCAAGGCCATCCGGTAAAAACCAAAGATAGCCGATACCGCCTCGCCACTCAAGTTCATGAACGTGACGGGCTGCGCCAAAAAAACCGTTCGCCCATGGACCTGACCCCGCGCCAGCCGGGCGCTGAACTTTTTTTCCATGGCCCATTCCCACTTCCACTGCCGGGCCAGGCCTTCCACCAGCATGTAACCCGCATTGTGGCGGGTCCGGGCGTACTCCGCGCCCGGGTTTCCCAAACCCACGATGAGAGCCCCGGACTGCATTTCCAAGTCGGGAAAACCCCGACCAAATTATTTCTTCTTCTCGGCCTTCGGCTCCGCCTTGGCCTCGGTTTTGGCATCGGCCTTCGCGTCTGCCTTGCCCGCAGTGGCGCCTTCTTCGCCTTCGACCTTCTTTTCCTTGGTCATTTCGACGTCTCCGGCGGCGGCGGCCGCGGCTGGAGCTTCTTCTTCCGCGCGCGGTTCAGCCACGGCAACCACGGAAATGTGCTTGTCACCCAGAATTTGAACCCCCTCGGGAGCCTTGAGATCGCCCAAGTGAATGGACTTTCCAATCTCCAAGTGAGACACATCAATTAAAATATTTTCCGGCAAATGCTTGGGAAGGCAGCGAACCTTGATCTTGTGCAGGATGTGTTCCAGAATGCCGCCGCCGGTTTTCACACCCACGGCTTCCCCGACCGTTTCCACGGGAACTTGAACGGTGACCGTTTCATCGGGCGAAATTTCGTGAAAATCCACATGCAGCACCTTGCCACTGAGAGGATGGTGCTGGACTTCCTGCAAAAGAGCCAGACGCTGGCCGCGCGCATCATTTTCCACCGCCAGGTCAACCAGGATGTTTTCAGAAACCGAGTGGTGCAGCAGGTTTGTCAGTTCCCGGTCGTTAAGCTCCAGGTTCTGGGGGGTGGTTTTGCTGCCGTAAATGGTGGCAGGCACACGGCCTTGGTTCCGGAGCTTGGTCACCTCGGAACGCTGCACTTTGGTGCGCGGATACGCTTTTAATGCTACTGATTTCATTTTCTTAAATATTTAAACCGGTCGTCAACTGGTGCGGCCACCCTTGAACTCAAACAGCGAATTCACCGATGAATTGCTGTGAATCCGTTTGATGGCCTCGCCCAAAAGACCCGCCACCGACAATGTGGTGATCTTCACTCCGTCAATCGCGGAGCGTTGGACTGTATCAGTCGTAATTAATTCGTCAATACTGGAATTGCGCAATCTTTGTATGGCGGTGTCATTCAAAAGGGCATGAGAAACGCAGGCCAGCACCTTTTGCGCCCCCTTGGTCTTTAAAACAGACGCCGCCGAGGTCAGGGTCCCGGCTGTCTCGGTCAAATCATCCACCAAAAGCACGTTTTTACCCTCAATATCCCCAATCACCGCCATGCTTTCCACCTCCGTGGCGCTCTTGCGACGCTTGGCCACGATGGCCAGTTCCGCTTCCAAAGTCTGGGAGTAGGCATGCGCCATCTTGATGCCGCCGGCATCCGGACTCACCACCACAAGATTCTTTAACTTCTTCTCTTTCAGATACTCATACATGACCGGCGCCGCATAAAGATGATCCACCGGTATGTCAAAAAAGCCCTGGATTTGCTGTGCATGCAAATCCATGGTCAGCACCCGGTTGACGCCGGCTGCCACCAATAGGTTGGCCACCAGTTTGGCCGTGATGGGCACTCGCGGCTGGTCTTTACGGTCCTGCCGGGCATATCCATAAAACGGCATCACCGCCGTGATGCGCATGGCGCTGGCACGGCGAAGGGCGTCTATCATGATGAATAATTCCATCAAGTTGTGGTTCGTGGGCGGCGAGGTGGGCTGGATGATGAAGATATCCTCTCCCCGAACATTCTCCTCCACCTTCACAAAGGTTTCCCCGTCAGGAAACGGGGTGATTCTGCATTTACCCAAGTCGCAGCCAATGGACTTGCATATCGCGCGAGCCAGAGGCTCATTTGCCGTGCCGGAAAATACTTTCACAAAAATCAAATCATTTGCTCTCGCTCATGTCCCATCTGAAAACCTCAGCGGACGCCGGGGAAACTGAAAGGTGAATCTATCATCACCACGCAATGTGGCAAGATGAATCTGTGTCTCGAATTGCGCGGCCTTGGCGTGTTGGCCTTTTCGCGTTCTTGAATTCCACAGTGGTTGACCCGTATTTTCGCCGGTTCAACGGCCATTCGCAGGTGAATGCCTCTGTCCTGCGAAAATCAGCCCATCCGGAAGGCGAAACATTGAGAGCGATGGGGAACGATTTGAAAAATCTCAACCAACCGCGGGAAGTTCTGGATAAACTCGTCGAAACACATCTTCATGCCCGCCAATAAGCCAAATCGTTCTGACAAATCCCGAAAACAGAAACTCACTGAAGCTGCCGAAATTCTCGCTGGGCTTCAGTTTGGGCCAAGCCAAAGGAACCAGACCGCCGCCCATTCTTTGCTTGCTTTGATTGGTCTTTGGGTTGGCCCCCAAAAAACTGGGCCACAGGTTTAAATGGGCTTTTGACGGGCTGGTGGAGAAGGTTTTCGAGGCGCAATGTTTGTGCATTCCCCGGCATTCCGTTTGTTTGGTTGAAACTCAGCGCCATCGCGATTGTGGATTGGCGGCCCGGCCCCCTTTTGGTAGGGTTGGACATGCTTGCATATTTTTGGGTTGGGTTGGGCGGCGCCTTGGGCAGCATGCTGCGCTTCTGGCTATCCATCCTCATCTCAAGGCAGTTTGGAGAAACCTTTCCCTGGGGCATCCTTGCGATCAATGTGATGGGTTCCTTCGTCATCGGGGTTTTGGCCGCTTTTACAAATCCAGATGGCCCCGTCCCGCCTTCTTCCCGAATCTTTGCCACCCAGTTTCTCATGATCGGGTTGTGTGGCGGTTTCACCACGTTTTCCTCCTTCAGCCGCGACACCTTGCGCCTGCTTCAGGATAGGCAATGGCTTTTTGCCGGTGGCAATGTTATGCTTTCCGTGGCGCTATGCCTTCTGGCTGTTTGGTTGGGTTACTTTTTGGGCTCGTTCGCCACCCAGCCAAGGCAATGAGTGAACCAGATGTTTTTGGGCCCTTGACATGAATATCCCTGAAGATGCCGTGCTTTTGAGAATTTTCATCGGCGAAAGCGACCGGTGGCAGCATCAGCCTCTCTACGAAGCCTTGGTGCTGGCAGCCCGCCAGGCCCACTTGGCCGGGGCCACTGTTCTGCGCGGCCCCATGGGCTTCGGCAAATCCAGCCGGATCCACACCGCAAAAATCCTCCAACTTTCCACCGACCTGCCCCTGGTGATCGAAATGGTGGATTCCGAGGAAAAAATCAATGCCTTTCTACCCACATTGGATCGCATGATCGGGGGTGGATTGGTGACGCTGGAAAAAGTCAAGGTGTTGAAATACCGATCAAACAATGACCCATGAAGCCATCCCTGCAATCGTCGCTCGCCCATCTCCTGCCCCCGTCTGCCCAAGGGGTCTTGGACCTGAAAAAAATACTCGAAGTCGTCTTGGAGGTTTTCCAATCTGAATCCGGCACAATCCACGTTCTGGACGACTCCGGACAGGTTTTGCGTTTGGTGGCAGAGAAAGGACTTCCTCAGGCACTTCTTGGAATCATAGAATCCATCCCCTTGGGCAAGGGAATCGCGGGACAGGTGGCATTGGAGAACCGGCCCGTCACACTATGCAATTTGCAGACCGACACAAGCGGAGTGGCCCGGCCGGGTGCCCGCCAATCCGGCATGGGTGGCTCCCTATGCGTGCCAATGCGCAAAGAAGGACGGGTCGTCGGCACCCTTGGAATAGGCACCCTTCGCGAATATGAATACTCAGCATTGGAGATTAATGAGTTGCAGAATTTAGCCAATCAATTGGCCGCAGCCTGCGCCGAGTACTTGCCCCCGCAGAAGGCCGGCTGAACCCTCCATGATACAGCGTTTCCCCGACTCCCAAATCCGCACCCAAAATCGTAATGGTCAAAATCATGATAGGAATCCGGGGCTTGGTACCAGATTTTTTCCATTTCCGTGTCAATTCATGACCGCAATAAAAACATTCCTTGAACCGACCCGGTTATTGGAGCCATTTTTGGGGATGCAGATTTTTTCCTGATTTGCTCATTTGGGACTGATTTTGGGGGACTGATTTTTGGGGGCTGACTTTGCATTGGCATTTTCCGCGCCCTGAATGATAATCGTGGCTTATGCCGGGTGACATCCAAGAACTCCAAGGTTCGCCAAGCCACATTGCCATTCTCAAAAACGCCCAAAAAAAACTGGCGGACGGCCAGTATTCCGCCGCGGGCCAATTGTATCAGGACCTTGCCCGGCGGTTTCCCAAAGTGGCCGAATTATGGCTGGAACTGGCTTCATCCGCTGTGGGCACGTGGGACCTCAGGCTGGCGGAATCGGCCCTGCAAAATGCGCGGGCCTTGTCCCATTCCAACGCGCGCCTGCTGGTTTTGATCGGACGCAAATATCAGGAGATGCGCGACACCCGCTCCGCCCAGGACTGTTTTCAAGAAGCCATTGTCACGGACCCATTATCAGCGGATGCACGGATCACCCTCGCCATGGATCTGGAAAAAAACCGTGATCTGGCCTCAGCCGGTGAACAGGTGGAAACGATCCTGCGCCAGAACCCTGGAGATGACCAGGCGCGCTATTTCAATGCCCTGCTTCATCACCGCCGAGGGCAACTTCAGGATGCGGAAAAGGCCCTGCGCGACCTTATCCAATCTCAGCCGCGCTATCCTTATGTGCGTCATGCCTCGCGCCATTTGCTGGCGCTGGTTCTCGAGGATATGGGGTGCCATCAGGAAGCCTTGGACTGGCTGATGCAGTCCAAGGCCATGGTTCAAGCATTGGTGAACCCCGGCATTTTGATCAACCAGTATGAGCAGGACATGCAAACCAGGTTTCGGCTGGTCCAAAGTCTCTCCCGCGAGACCATTCAAGAGTGGCAGGCGGCAAATCAGGATTCCCCCTGCAATATCGCCTTTTTGGGAGGCCACCCCCGCAGCGGCACCACACTGCTCGAGCAAATCCTGGATGCCCACGAGGAGATTCTGGCCCTGGACGAATCTCCCGCCTTTAATCATTTCATAGCAGGACGCACCGGGCTTGCAACCGGCTCCGGCCATTCCCAACTCCGACGCCTCCAATCCCTAACTCCTGGCGAAGTGGCGCTTGCCCGCAAAAGGTATATGGAGGCCATGCTCCACGAATCCCGGACTGACAGCTTTCATGGGATTCTCGTGGATAAAAACCCCTCTCTCACAACTTGGCTGCCTCACTGGCTGCGGTTTTTTCCGGGCGTCAAAATCCTGATCGCACTGCGGGACCCCCGCGACGTGGTGATAAGCTCCTTTTTTCTCAACCCCGTCCTGAATTCAACCAACATAAACTTTCTCACTTTGGAACGCACCGTGAAGCATTATTGCGACCTCATGGGTTTCTGGCTCCGACTTCGGGATTTGGGGGCGTTTGCGTGGCATGAAGTGCGTTACGAGGATATGGTGGCTGACACGGAGGATTTTGGAGCCAGAGCCACCCAGTTCCTGGGACTGAAATGGAATCCTCAGCAAAAACAGTTTCATATGGACTCGCGCCCGAAATTTTTCCTGGCCCCAACCCACCACCAAGCCCGGCAACCGGTTTATAGGCGGGCGCTGGGCAGGCACCAAGGCCATGCAGCAGCCTTGGAACCGTGGCTGGACAAGCTGACGCCCTACTGCCGCGCCTTCGGATACTCCACCTGAAGCGCCGATTTAAATAAAAAGGGCCTCCGTGGCGGGATGTTCTACTACTTCGACAGGAAGCTCGGCAAACGCCTCAATCTCGGAACCCGGTACGAGGCCGAAGCCAAGCAACTGATTGAAGCCAAAAACATCGCCAAACGCCAGCCAACGCTCAATTTGCAGATCGCCAAGGCCTATATCGCTGGCAGTGATACCGGCGTGAAAACGCGCACCTGGCGCGAAGCAATGGAGGCGTTGACCAACAACAAGCATGGAGCCAAAAAGGAATGCTGGCAGCGCGTGGCCAAAGACCGGGCGTTAGCCGTATTGCGAGACATGGTTTTCATCGAAACGCAGGGCGAACAACTTTTGAAAATCCTGCAAAGCGGCGCGGTGTCCACCAAAGATTATCGGCACCGTCTGCACAACTTCTGCCTGGACATGAATTGGCTTCCGTGGCCGCTCATCCCGAAACGTCAATGGCCCGCCGTGCGGTTTGGCCACAATCGGGCGATTACGGCGGAGGAACACCGCCAGATTGTGGAACGCGAGAAGAATACCGAACGCCGGGCATTCTATCAATTTGAATGGCACCTGGATGCGTCCCAATCGGATTTGGCGCGCCTGCAAGCAGACGTGGTGGACTGGCAAACGCGGATAACCTGCTATGAGCGGATTAAGCTCAACGGGCGGGGCCAGCCAGCACAAATCCTGTTTGGAAAAGAGATTGAAGAAATCCTGAAAGACTTGCCCAACACCGGCCCGTTGTTTCCCTATCTCGCCACTGTGCGGACCGGCGATAGGCCAACCAAATTCAAACAACGATCCGCCGGACTTGGCATCTAAAGTGTCACCTTGCAAAGTTACCGTTATGCTTGGGCAGAATGGGCGAAAACCGCTTGTTATCCTGAACGGTTTGCACAGATGCATTTGGGACACAACAGCAAGGCCTGGGCGCAGGCATATTCCAAAAAGGCGCAGGTGGTTCAGCTTCTATTATAAGAATAAGAACGGAAGATTTTGCCGCTCAGTGCGGCGTAACCAGTCCCCGTGCCAGTGGAACCAGAATAACGAATTCAAACGGTAGGTTCATGAATCCGAAATTTGAATCGAGCAGTGACAAGGAACCATTTACCGAATAGCATACAGGCGCGGGTGAAGATATTTTGCCCGCGCCTGTATATTTATACCTTAAGCCATAGCTAAAATGTCCACTCCCATTGATAAAAAGGCCAAAGAACTCGAAAGACTGCGTGCATTTCAAAAGGGCTGCATTGATTGTCCACGCTCGACATTAACTCAGCCGGACCCTCCCGCCCCGGACGGCCTTTTTATTGATCATAGCATCGGAATTGAAGTCACTGAGTATTCATTGGGCCAAGGGCAAAACGGTTCATTGCCGCGGCAACAAGAAATCATACACCAGCGAATTGCGGCACAAGCACAATCGCTGTACGAAGCTAAACTTAGCCGACACCTCCAAGTAAACATTCTTTGGACGATTATCAATGCTTGTCCCATGCTCAGGGAGGAAAATCAGATTTCGCAGACCATTGCGCGATGCGTATCTGAAAACACGTCCATACAATTACAGATATGCCGAGTGTCATGGAAAGACTTCAACGACCCTCTTTTTACGAAATACGGAATCGAGATTAGCATTTGCCCAATTCCAGGCGTGGGGAAAAGCTGCTGGTCGAGCATGGCTTGTTTTGTTTTTCCACCGGAAGCAGTGCGGATTCAAAATGTTTTGGACGAAAAAGAATCAAAGGTTGCTGATTATCGAAAAAGATGTGCTAAGGTCTGGCTGTTGATTGTCGCCAGTCATGATTTTTTCTCGTCTCAATTCACGCCGGATTCACGTCTTGCCGGAATGAAGTTCAAATCATCTTTTGACAGGGTCTTTTTGATGGAAGAACCGCAGGAGACGGTTCATGAATTCCAAATCAGGCAAAACGAAATCAACATTGACACCGCTTCTGTGCTCTGTTTGCCTTAAAATACGATTTATCCACCAACCAATGGATGCACACTGGCAATCAGAATTTCGGGACCGCATGTAACAATTCGGCAGCGCCGAGCTTGATGGATTTATTCCAATATTTTTCAAAGTGCGGGCCACAACTGGCTGTTTTGATTGTTTACGCTGTCCTCATGCTAATAAAAACATTTGAGGAATATCTGGCCAACGCCGCCCGCGTCCTCGCTTGCCCCGTATGAGGA
>DAIDJC010000069.1 GCA_027451565.1 Limisphaerales bacterium
AGGCAGGCTATTAATTGGAGTCTGGGTGAAAATGCACTTTACGAGAATGACCGCCTTGCAATTTTGAGTCTGTCTGCCCTGCTGCGCTGGTGAAAATGGATGTTTTTCACAAAGAGTCATTCAATCCTGAATTTAAATCTGGCTTGCCAGCAGAGTCTCTCCGTGGCATAGTCAGAAGCCTTGGTACAATTTAAACACTGATTCTATATGGCTGACGTAGCAAACAGATATCCCGAAAACATTGCAGGAAAATATTACGTGGACAACCAGTGCATTGACTGCGATTTGTGCCGCGAAACCGCTCCTGACAACTTTAAACGCAACGACGACGGAGGTTATTCTTTCGTTTACAAACAACCCTCCACCCCGGACGAGGAAGCCCGATGCAAAGAGGCCAAGGAGGGATGTCCGGTGGAAGCCATCGGCGACAACGCCTGATCTTTTGCCCTGGTTTTTAAATGATCGCCAGCCCCGCAGAGTCTTTTTGCGGGGCTGATTTTTTTATGACTCGATTCCACCGATTTCGTGGAATTTTTTTCCTGAACTTTTTCCGTATTTTCCGCCCTTCAAACCCAATTCTTGGTTTATGATCAAACCGTGGAAACGTGTTTCTAGCAAACCAGTTGCAAACTACCGTATCTTCAGCCTTCGGGCGGATACCTGCCTGAATCCCCGGACGGGGCAGAAGCATGAATTTTACGTTTTTGATGCAGTAAACTGGGTTAACGTTGTGGCCATTACACCATCGCAAGAGTTGGTCATGGTGGAGCAATACCGGCATGGATCCAATACCGTGGAGTTGGAAATTCCTGGTGGCATGATGGATCCTGGCGAGGACGATCCCTTGAAGGGGGCTGAGCGGGAACTTCGGGAGGAAACCGGCTATTGTGGCCAACCTGCGCGGTTGCTGGGAAAAGTATGGTCAAACCCCGCCATCATGAGCAACCTCACCTATACCGTTCTCATTGAATCTTGCGTCCCTGCCCATGGACTGGAATTGGATCCCGGTGAGGATATTGCCACTCGGTTGGTGCCTGTTTCCCAAATCAACCAGTTGCTGGCGGATGGCGTGATTGCCCATTCCCTGGTTGTTGCCGCCCTATGCCACTTTGATCTTTGGAGGCGTGGCTTGAAGCTGCAAAAATAGGGCGACCGGGCTGAAGGAGGCGAATTTGGCCCCCCAGATTACTCCCCGGGCGTCAACAGCATGTCTGGAGTGTAATAGAGAATGCGACCGCAGTTTGGACAGGTGACCAGTTCGGATCTGCCCCGGCACAAGGTGATGATTTGTGTGGGCAATTTCATATGGCATCCGCCGCACACGCTGTGTTCCACGCCCACCACCACGTTTTCTCCTTTGTTTTTGAACAATCTCTCGTAGCGGTTGCGCGCGCCTTCTTCCACTGCGTCGGCCAAAGCGGTGCGGCTTTCCTGCAATTGGGCCAATTCTTTTTTCAAATTACCCTCACGCCCATCCAGCAAGCCGATTTGCTCATCCAGCCGTTTTTTGGCGTCGGCGGCTTCCTGGGCGGCCAGGGCCACTTCTTTCTGGGCAGCTTCCACCTGTTCCATCAGATTGATCTGCTGATCTTCGATCTTGAAAATTGCCTCTTTGGCCATTTCGATTTCATGTGCCAGGGCTCGGTATTCCTCGTTCTTGCGGGTTTGAAGCTGTTGGTTGGCGTACTTTTCAATCTGGCTTTTCTTGGCGTCCACCTCCAAATCCAGCCTTTTGCGCTCCGCCTCCAGTTGTTTCACCTTCAATTTGGCGGCGTCCAACTGATTTTGGGTGCCCGTTGCCCTCTTCTTCAGGTTGGCACGTTCAGGTTGGATGAGTTCCAGTTCCTGTGAAATCCGTAGGATTTGACGGTTGCGATCCTGCAAAATCAGGAGCTTCTCAATGATTTCCTGCATTGTCATCCAAACTAGCGGCATGAGCGGTTCAAGTCAAAATTGTTTTCCGGTTTAAGAATTCGCGTTTTGGTTTTGCAGTTTTCAAGCCTGCGGCTAATGTGGATTCATGCGTTTCATTGGAACAGTGATTGAAAAGTTGCAACGCCACCCAAAACGGGTTGTGTTTCCCGAGGGTGAAGAGCCCCGGATTCTCCAGGCAGCGCGCCAGTTTCATGCCTTGCGCTTGGGCGCGCCAATCGTTCTGGGGGATCCCCTGCGGATACGCAATGCCGCCGCCGCATTGGAAATCCCGCTGGATGGCATCCGCATCATCAATCCGGCGACCAGTGAGGACCTGGAGAATTTCACCAAGCGTTTTCATGCCTTGCGGCGGGAAAAAGGCATGCGCGCCACGGAAGCCCGTGAAGCCCTGCTTCAGCCCAATTTCTATGGCGCCATGATGCTGGCCATGCACCAGGCTGACGGCCTGATTTCAGGAGCTTCCCATTTCACGGGCAGCGTTTTGCGCCCCCTGTTTCAAATCATCAAGGTGGCGCCGGATATCCACACCGCATCAAGTTGCGTGGTCATGGAGGTGGAAGATTCGAACATTGGTGAACGCGGCGTCCTTTTCATGGCGGATTGCGGTGTCATTCCTGATCCCAACGTGGATCAACTGGCCGACATCGCCGTGTCCACCGCCCGGCTGGCCCGTCACATGATGGGAATTCGTCCGCGGGTTGCCTTGCTCTCATTTTCAACCAAAGGCAGCGCCTCCCATCCCAGTGTGGGCAAGGTTCAGGCCGCCACCGCCATGGCACGCCGCAAGGCAGAGCAACTCTTTTTGGAGGCCGATTTTGACGGGGAATTGCAGGTGGATGCCGCATTGAAGCCTGAAATAGCCGAGCGCAAGTTGCGCGACAGCCACGTGGCCGGGCGTGCCAATGTTCTTGTGTTTCCTGACCTCAATTCCGGGAATATCGCCAGTAAATTCGTAAGCCTGGTCAGCCGCTCCAATTATTACGGCCAGATTCTGTTGGGACTGAATCGTCCCGCCGCCGATGTCTCCCGTGGTTCCACTGCCCACGACATTCTCGGGGTGGCTGCCATCATTGCCGTACAGGCAACTGATTATCAAAAACTTTACCCGGGTGCAGACCGGCACTTGCCAGGGGAATGACTCCCAGCGGGTTCTCCTCATTGCAACACCTGTCCATGCATGAAAACAGGCCTGCCCTTGAATCCAAGTTGAAATGAACACCTCCACACCGCGGCTTTTTATCGCTGCCACGCGCCAGAACGACGGCAAGACCACCACGTCCCTGGGCTTGATTGCGGCTTTGCAGCAGTATTTCCCGCGCGTCGGTTACATCAAGCCCGTGGGGCAGCGCTTTGTGGAGATCGAGGAGCAGAAGATTGATGAAGACACCGTTTTGATGGATGCCGTCTATAGCCTGGGTTGCCCGCTCGTGGACATGAGCCCCATTGCCGTGGAACCGGATTTCACCCGCAAATACCTCTTGAGCTCCAACAACGATGCCTTGGTCAAGAAAATCATCAAGGCGTTTGACCGGGTTTCATGGGAAAAGGATTTTGTGTTGTGCGAGGGCAGCGGCCATGCCGGCGTGGGATCGGTTTTTGACCTGTCCAATGCCAGGATCGCCAAAATTCTTCAGGCCAAGGTGGTGCTGGTGTCGCAGGGCGGCATTGGCAAACCGATTGACGAACTGGCCCTGAACCAGGCTTTGTTCGAGAAGGAAGGCGTGGAAGTCATTGGCGTCATCCTGAACAAGGTGTTGGGTGAAAAGGTGGAATATATCAGTGACTTTGCCCGGCGTGGTCTCAAGCGCAAAGGTCTGGAGTTGCTGGGCGTGCTTCCTTACGAACAGGTTTTATCCAACCCTTCCGTTGGCTTGATTCAGGAGGAATTGGGTGCGGAGGCTTTGAATAACCCCCCCGGAATGCAGGAATTGGTGGCTGATGTGGTGGTGGGCGCGATGGGTGCTCAAAACGCCATTCCTTTCTTCAAAAAAGGCGTGCTTCTCATCACCCCAGGTGATCGGGAGGACATTATTCTGGCGGCGGGCGCCATGACCAATCCAAACAGCCCTGACAAGATGGCTGGCATTGTTTTAACGGGCGGGCTGCTGCCTGGGGCCAGTGTTCTCAAAGCCATCCAAGCCATGCCCATCCCCGTTTTCCTGGCTCGTGCAGACAGCTATCAGGTGGCCTCAAAAGTTCACAATTTGATCGTCAAAACCCGCCCGGGTGAAGCCCAGAAAATCTCCATCATCCGCAACCTTGTGGCCAGCCACATCAATGTCAAACGCATCGTGGAATCCCTGTGATCAATCCGTGAAATCAAAGCGCTGATGGCCTTTCTTTAAATATGACCGCAACCCCATGCCTGCCTGCCTCCACTGAAATGGTTTGATGCCATGAATTTTAATCCTTTTCTCCAAAATCTTCCAACGTACCTGCCTGGACGCCCGATTGAGGAGGTTGCGCGTGAAATGAATATTCCCGCCTCCTCGATTATCAAGCTGGCTTCCAATGAAAATCCCCTTGGCCCCTCACCCAAGGCGCTCGCCGCTTTGAGACAGGTTTTGCCGCAGATTCACCTTTATCCGGATGGGCAGGCTTATTTCTTCAAGCACAAGCTGGCCGATTCCCTGGGCATTGAGGTCAACCAGTTGATTTTGGGCAATGGTTCGAATGAATTGATCGAGTTCGCTGCGCATGCGCTTTTATCACCCGGGTCTGAAGTGGTGGTTTCCCAATACTGTTTTGCCATTTATCCGATTGTGGCAAAAATGTTTGGAGCCGGTATTGTCACCGTTCCGGCCCGGAATTACGGCCATGATTTGCAGGCCATGCTGGGGGCCATCACCCCGCAGACCCGGATTGTTTTTGTGGCCAACCCCAATAACCCCACGGGCACATTGGCATTGCGTGAAGATTTGATCCGGTTCGTCAATGAAGTGCCGCAGAACGTTCTAGTGGTATTGGATGAGGCTTACATTGAATTTCTGGATGATCCGGTGGACTTCACGGGCTTGATCCGGCTGGGCGCATGTCCGAATGTCATGTTGATGCGCACTTTTTCCAAAATCCACGGTCTTGCTGGACTTCGTGTCGGGTATGGGATAGGTCCGGCTCCATTGATTGCCGCTTTTGAAAAAATCCGGCAGCCATTCAACCTCAACCTTCCAGCCCAGGTTGCCGCCGCTGCCGCACTGGAAGACGTGGAGCATGTTCAGAAAACCCGCCTCAATAATTTTCAAGGTTTGGAATATCTCTCCGCAGGGTTCAGGCGCCTGGGCCTTGAGTATGTGCCGTCTCACGCCAATTTTATCATGGTGAAAGTTGGGCGCGGCCAGTTCATTTTCGAGGCCATGCAAAGCAGGGGAGTGATCGTTCGCCCCATGGGCGGCTATCTTCTTCCTGAATGGATACGGGTCTCAGTGGGGTTGCCGCAGGAAAATGAACGTTGCCTGGCCGCGTTGGGCGAAAGTCTCAAAAGCTGAAAACCATAGAATGAAAGCAAAGGCGCCTCGTTGCTCAAAGTGTGCGAAACAGGTTTTCCACCAGGCCGCTTTGCATCCTGATGTGGTCCTTGGAATATAGCGGGCACCAAATCAAGTCGGCGGCAGTCGCAGGGTGCCATCCATCAACGGCAGGTCGGGTAGCCCCTTTGAGACCGCCCCGCCACTTAGTTTTTGCAATTTTTCGCCTGCCGGGCGTACCCGCGATTCATAGCTGCCCACGGCTTGGTTGAAGGCCTTGCTGGCAGCTTCCAGTCCCCCCCGGATTTTTTCGAGATGCTCGGTGAAGACCATCACGCGGCTGAAAAGGTCCTGCGCCGCCTCCGCAATTTTCTCCGCATTTTCAGTTTGTGCGTGTTGTTGCCAGCTCACGGCCACGGACCGCAGCAGTGCAATGAGTGAGGCGGGCGTGGCCAGGAGAATCCGTTTTTCCGCCGCCCAGACGATCAGGTCACGGTCTCCCTCAAGGGCGGCGCTAAAAAGTGATTCCGCCGGCAGGAAGAGAATGACGTAATCCAACGCCTGCGGGAACTGGCCAGGGTAATCGCGACCCGCCAGGCTGCGGATGGTTTCCTTGAGTTTTTGCGCATGGGCCGCCAGGGATGCGGCACGGGTGGCTGGGTCTGCCGTTTCAAGCGCATTGATAAAATCAAAATCCGGCACCTTGGCATCCACAATGATGCAACGGTTGGCTGGCAGGCGCACCACGAGGTCGGGTCGGTTTTCCTGCGTCTGCGATTGTTCGGTGAAATCGCAATGGACACTCATGCCGGCGGCTTCCACCACGCGGCGCAAGGTTTCCTCACCCCATTTGCCCCGTGCTTGGTTGGAGTGCAGCACCATGCGGAACTGCCGGGTTTCGCTGGCCAAATTCTGGCTTTGCATGGATAGCAGTTCGAGTTGCTTTTTGACCTCGCCAAGCGTTTCTGATTGCGCTCCAGCATTTTGGCGGAGGTGTGCGTGATAAGTTTCGAGCTGTTGTTTGAGTGGCTCCACGAGCGTTTTGATAGCCTCCTGCCGCTGGGCGAGGTCTCCCTTGGCGGTTTCCTGGAGGCGGCCAAAGGATTGCTCTGCCAATCGCAAAAAATCGGGCGCCGTCTGGCGAAGTGCATCGGCGCTGAGAGCCTTGAAGGTGTCGCGTAATTCAGCAAGCGCGCGGTCCTGAACGGCCCGGGCTTCAATCTGTGCGCTTTGGTGAGCCTTCCTCTGAGCTTCCAATAATTCTTCCGATGCGGCTTGCCGGGCCTTGGCCGCTGCCAGATCGGCCTGGCTTTCGACCAGACGTTGCCTTAACTCCACAAGCTCCTTTTCCCGGTTGGCAACCTGCTTGCGCAATTCCTCCTCAAGCTCATGCGACTGTGGTGCGGCCGTCCCTCCCCGGTTTGCCGCCCACAGCCACGCCATGAGAAAGCCAAGCCCCCCGGCTAGGCCTGCCGCAATCAGGATGTCTATTCCGACTGGCATGCTGTTGAAATGATTTAAACCACCGGGCGCTTGGCTTGCCGGGAGCGATTTAAGGGACCTTCTTCAGACCCGGAGTTTTCGCCCTGATGCTTAAAAATGAGCAATAACCTCGATTTCCACGCTTGCGCCCTTGGGAAGGGCTGCCACCTGAATGGTGGAGCGAGCAGGGTGATTTTCCGTGAAATACTTGGCGTAAATCTCGTTCATGCCTGGAAAATCCCCCAAGTTTGTCATGAAAACCGTGCTCTTTACCACGTTTTGAAAGGACAGCTTTTGATCCTCCAGTATGGCCTTCACATTTTCAAGCACTCTCTGCGTCTGGGCTTTGATATCCCCTTCTATCAAATTGCCATCCTTGGGGTCTATGGGGATTTGACCGGCACAGAACAAGAGGTCGCCAACTTTGACGGCATGATTATAAGGCCCCACGGCGGCGGGGGATTTTGCGGGTTTAATGATCGTTTTGGTTGCCATAAATTTGTTCAAGATTTTCCTATCAAGGCTTGGTCAGGTCAAGGAACGAATGCCAAGGCGAAAGAGACACTACTTGTTTATTCTACCGGACGCTGCATTTTTCAGCGCACCTCAAAAGAATTCCTTAATCGTGGATTCAAGCCAGGGCGGCAAGCTCGCAGGCGGCGTATTTTTGGATCATTTGATCATAAATAACCATCGCCTTGGGATTTGGGAGGAAACAGGTGTTGGACATGGGCTTGGAGAAGGGGCGCACCAGCTGGGGCCAGGAAGGGGATTTTCCCCGAGCTTTGAGAAAACCATAGGCCGCCTGGAGGGCTGCGCCGAGAGCCGCACTCTTTGAAACTTCAATTCGTTGGACCTTGCATTTGAAGACATTGGCCATGATTTGCAAAAGGGTCCGGTCGTTGGCTCCGCCGCCAGTCGCCAGCAAGGTTTTGGGTGTGATTTTCATCCACCCTGAATGAAGGCGCATGGCCAGGGCTTGTCCTTCAAAAATGGCCCGGCAATTGGCGGGAGGATCGTTTTCATCCAAGTCAATGCGGCGGGGTCCCGCTTTCAGAACACGGGGCACAATTTCAGGTTCAAACCAAGGCAGGAGGATGGCGCCATGATTTCCAATCGGGGCGCGATCCACCTGGCGGGAGAAGGTTGCCCAGTCTTTTAATCCGAATTGTTTGCGAACCTGTTCTCGGGCCAGAGACCCGTTCTTGAAACAAATCAGCGACATATAACCTCCTGCGGGTGAACCGAAGAGATGTCCCCCGCCGTTTGCGTCCGTCCGGCATTTCTCGAGCGTGCCAAACAAGGTATCGCTGGTGCCCAGGCTGATGGCGGCTTGTCCTGGTTGAATGAGGCCCAACCCCACCACGCTGGCTGGGTTGTCGCCGGTCCAGACGCATGAAAACGCTTCGGGATTGACGCCATATTTGCCGGCAAAGTAAGGGGAAATCCGGCCAATCACTGTCCCGGCAGGAGCGAGATCGGGTAGAAGGCGAGCCAATCCAGGCGCAGTGGCGCGCAATGCCTGGGCATGCCATTGGCGCCGACGGATGTCCATGAGGTTCATCCCGGCTCCATCCCCGTAATCAATGGGCGCCAGACGCCCGGAAAGCACAGAGGCCATGAATGAACTCACCAAGGCAATGTGTCGTGTGCCCGCATAGGAGGACGGGGAAGTGCGATAAAATTTGCGAATCTGCGGTCCGGTGAAACGTTCAAAGGCATCTGAACCCGTGGCCTCAATCATTTTTTGAAGGCCACCTAACTTTTCACGTATTTCACCGCATTCCCGGGTGGTGGATGAGTCCATCCAGATCGGGGCCGTACAACGTGAAAAAATGCCGCGCAATTGGGATTGCAAGTCCCGGCGGGGATCGAGTTGCGCCAATGTCTTGGCGGCCTTGTCGTTTAGATAAACCGATCCGTGCTGCTGCCCGCTCCCACTGATTGAAACAATCCGGTCCAAGGCGACTCCGTCCTGTTTCATGGCCGCAAAAAGCAAATCCAAAGCCGCAACCCATAGCAGTGGGTTTCCATGCCGCACCAATGGATTTTTGTTGGGAAGAACACCGTTTTGCGTTCCAAACTGCGGAAGCGATTGGTCGAAGTTTAATGATTTTTCATAAACCACCCGGCCA
Organism: Limisphaerales bacterium; assembly: GCA_027451565.1. Classification (GTDB taxonomy): domain Bacteria; phylum Verrucomicrobiota; class Verrucomicrobiia; order Limisphaerales; family UBA11358; genus UBA11358. Next base: position 9,017 of record DAIDJC010000069.1, read on the forward strand.
TGATCCAAGTCAATCACGACAGCGCTAAGGCTTTGCGTGCTGGAATCCAATCCTAAAAACAGGGGAGGGGGCGCTTTCATAGTTGTTGAAATGACCGATGAAATACCAACATTTTGACCGCATGCAAACCAAAACACACGGAATTTATCGTAAAACCGATGAATGACGGCATTTAGGCGGTTTAAAGCTTTGCCGCAGCGCGGGCTTGAGGGCAATTTTGCAATTGTTCAGACTGCAAATGATTCATGCAAATGGTTCATTGACTTAAAGAAAAAACGGATTTAGCGTAACCCCGCTTTTATTGATGAGCTTGAATATTTCCCATGGGTCCAAGACAAAAAGTACTTTTCACTCCCCGGCCAGGACGAATTTAAAATACCAATGCGAAGTCAATCCTCACTTTACCCGCTTAATTCCGGCCAAAAAAGAATCTGGTATTTTGGGCAATTGATGCCGGAGGTTCCTCTTTATAACGAATCTGATTCGGTGAGGCTGGCTGGAAAAATGGATCATGCGGTGCTTGAGCAGGCTTTTAACAAGGTTGTTTCGAGACACGAAATTTTAAGGTCAACCGTGGTTTTGCAGGATGGGGAGCCTGCCATGTTGTTGCATGAGAGTTGGCCTTTGCGTTTAAAGAAAATTGATCTTTCTGCATTGGCGGGGGAGCCGCTTGAATCGCGCATAAAGCAGTTGCTTCTTGAGGAGCCAGAGCGTCCATTCCAGCTTTTGAAGGAGCCGGGAATTCGTGTGACCGTTCTGGAGTTGGGACCGGAAGACCATGTCATCATCCTGATGATGCATCATTTGGTTTGTGATCGAGCTTCCGTGGATGTGGTTTGGCGGGAATGGTCGGCCAGTTATTCCGCGCTTTTGCAGGGACAGGATCCCCAATTGCCCGCCTTAACGGTTCAACATGGGGATTTCGCACTGTGGCAGGCTCGGCAACTGGCTGAAGGTCGTTTCGAGGATGATTTGATCTTTTGGCAGAAAAAACTGCAAGGGGCCCCGCCTTTGCTGGAATTGCCATCAGACCGCCCGCGAAGAGAAGCGAACAGGCATGCGGGCAGCCGAAAAAGTGTTCGGATCGGTGATAAACTGGTGAAAAAATTGCGCGAATCCAGCCGGCAGGCCGAAACGACTTTGTTCACGCTTTTCACTGCTGCGCTGGATGTGTTGTTGTTTCGTTATTCCGGCATTGACGACGTTGTTTTGGGTATTGTTGCAAACAACCGAGACCGGCAGGAGTTTGAATCTGCGGTTGGCTTTTTAGCGAATATTCATGCGCTGCGCACAGGCTTGTCGGGAGATTTAAATTTCCGTGAGGTTTGGAGACGGGTGCAGTCGGATTTGGCGGATCTTTACCGGCATCAAGCGGCGCCGTTTGAGGAGGTGATCAATCGTGTGCGCCCCCAGCAGAGCCTGAGTTTCCCGCCAATTTTTCAAGTAATGATAGACTGGCGAGACCGGACTCAAACGCGGGCTTTTGGAGGCATAAATGGTTTTAATGCAGTTCCATTAATCTCGCAAAACCGAACCTCAAAATTTGATCTGACCGTGTTTCTGACCGACGAGGGTGATGATGTTTTACTAGAAGTGGAATACAACACGGATTTATTTGACGGAGACCGGATGGAGCGGATGCTGGGGCATTATGGGAGGCTTTTGGAGAGCATTATTAAGAACCCAGGGGGAAGTGTTGGGGAACTGGAGATATTGACGGAGAGGGAGCGGGAACAACTGTTGGAGGGATGGAACCGGACCGAGCGTGAGTATCCATCAGGGAAGTGCGTGCATGAGTTGTTTGAGGAACAGGTGAGGCGGACGCCGGAAGCGGTGGCCGTGGTGTTTGAGGGGCAGGAGTTGACGTATGGGGAGTTGAATGCGCGTGCCAATCAAGTGGCGGTTCGTTTAATAGAATTTGGGGTTGGTCCTGAAGTGATTGTCGCGGTGTTTCTTGATCGTAATTTGGATTTGCTGGTGGGAATTCTTGGGGTTTTAAAGGCAGGAGGAGCCTATTTGCCAATTGATTCAAGAAGTCCGCTGGATCGAGTTGCTTTCATGCTGGATGATTCCAAGGCTCCGGTGGTGGTCACGAGTAGCGAGCTTGCTCAAGGACTTACACTGAAGAGGTCTGAGTTTTTAAAAATTGACTTGTTTGATTGGAGTGTTAATGGCGAACAGGTTGGAGTGAATTTGGAGAATCCGCCATTGCCTTCCAATTTGGCCTATGTGATTTACACTTCAGGATCAACCGGCAATCCCAAGGGGGTGATGGTTACCCAGCGCAATGTGGTGCGGCTCTTTAGTTCCACAGAACAATGGTTTCATTTCAATCAGGATGATGTTTGGACGTTTTTTCATTCGGTGGCATTTGATTTTTCGGTGTGGGAGATTTTTGGGGCCTTGTTATTCGGTGGGAAATTGGTGGTGGTTCCCTACATGATAAGTAGATCACCAGATGAATTTCATGAGATGCTCATAAGGGAGAGGGTGACGGTGCTGAACCAGACGCCGAGCGCGTTTCGAGAATTAATACAGGCTGACGCGAGGACGAAATCACCAAATTCCCTGTTTTTGCGCCTTGTCGTTTTTGGTGGGGAGGCTTTGGACATGAAAATGCTCAAGCCATGGTATGAAAGGCATGGCGACCAATTTCCGAAGCTTGTAAACATGTATGGAATAACGGAAACAACGGTGCATGTTACTTACCGACCTGTCAGCAAACGGGATTTGGATGGTTGCAGTCGCATTGGAGTTCCGATACCTGATTTAAGTCTGTATGTTTTGGATTCGAGACAGCAGCTAATTCCTATTGGAGTGGCTGGTGAGATATATGTTGGAGGAGCCGGCCTAGCGCGAGGGTACTTGAACCGTGAGGAGCTGACCGCAACATGTTTTATCGAGGATAAACTCAATTCAAAGTCTTCTGGCCGACTTTACCGCACAGGGGATCTTGCCCGATATCTTTCTGATGGGGACATTGAATATCTTGGGCGGATGGACCATCAGGTGAAGCTGAGGGGATTTCGGATTGAGTTGGGAGAGATTGAGGCGGTGTTGAAGGGATGTGCTGGGGTGAGGGAGGCGGTGGTGGTGTTGCGCGAGGATGAAGGCAGGGAGAAGAGGTTGGTGGCGTATGTGGTTGGGGAGGGGATGACGGTGGAAGGGATGAGGGAGGAATTGAGGAGGAAGCTGCCTGAGTACATGATGCCTGCGGCGTATCAGGTGTTGGAACGGCTGCCGTTGACGGCAAACGGGAAAGTGGATCGGAAAGGGTTGCCGAAGCCTGAATATGAGGCGAGAGCGGCTGAGTACGAGCCGCCTGGGACGGTTGTGGAGTTGGCCTTGGCGAGGATATGGGAAGATTTGCTTAATTTGAAGCAAGTGGGATTGGGGGATCATTTTTTTGAGAGTGGAGGTCACTCGCTGCTGGCGAC